>DASPJQ010000558.1:0-9932 GCA_035628535.1 Flavobacteriales bacterium
AACCAAGCGGAAAATAGTTTTTGGTATAAGCGCTAACCCAGGCAACGTTCAGGTTCTTGTCACCAATGAGAGAGATCCCGTATTTATGCAATTCGGCCTGTACCAGGATTCCTTTGAGCGGGTAGCCTTTATTATCACGTTTATCGTACCTGAAAACATAGGCCATACCCGGAAATTCCATGTGCGGTTTGTTTTGATAGAAATAATCACTTGTAAGACGCGTTACACTGTCGTTCACCTGCAGGTTTTGGTAGCGTAAATCAACAGTATGTGTTACGTATAATCTTTTACGGTAGAAAAAACCAAGCCTGCCGCCAAATTCAACGCGCGATTTACCGGTGCCGCTGCGGTAAAAAATACGTTTGTTTTCAACTGTTCCTACGGTAATTTCTTCCTGTTGGGTATAATTGGCGCCAACAAGCATGCCCAGGCGAAGGCGTTTTGTCAGGTAAGGCATGCGGTAGGCAACCGCAAATTCTTTTGAATAGCCTAACTGTGTTTTAAAACCAAGGTCTTCATTCCACCCTCTTAAATTGCGCCACAGCAAATTAATTCCGTAATTGGTGCGCGAAAAATCTTTGCTTATCCACCAGGTGTTGAAATTGGGATCGGCAAATTTAAAAATGGGGAAAGGCCATATGTACCACCGTTCTTTGACAACTACCATCACATCGCTGTACATGCTGTCAATTTTTGCCTCTTTTATATCAACAAAATTAAAAAGCAGCGTATTGATGAGGTTAGAGCGCGAGCGTTGAATTTCGGCCTGTAAATTGAGCACTGTATCACCGGCCGCAAAAGTAAGTTCGCGGTAAATGACTTCATCATGGGTATGAATGTTTCCAAGCAAAACAATGTTTGCCACACGTTTTACAGGCCTGAAAGCCGTATCGGAATTAAGAACCAATTGAGAATAACAGCCTGACGAAAAGAGTAAAAAAATAACTGCTAAACTGAGTTTTCGCCCGGGCATGAAGGATTATAGTTTCAGGAAATTCATGAGGCTGTCAAAACGGTTGCGCAAATCTTCCTGGTAAAAATTGTTTATTTGGAAATTGGACTTAATTATATAGCCGTACCGCTGGAAAGTTTGAATAACGCCATTGATTTCAGAACGGTTTATTTTCAGGGTAACATCCAGGTTGCCTTCAAAGTTGCTGGCCACGTGCGCGCTTAAAATCCGTGCATCGTTCCCTTCCACAATTTGCGAAATTTGCGAAAGCGAATAATCATTTGAACGCACCTCAAGAATAAGTACGCTGCCAGGTTCATTCACCGCCACCATGGTGGAGAGTTTTTCAATAATGTTGTTTACCGAGATGGAGCCGGCATACAACCCCTCATCGTTCAACACAGGCAGCACGCTCAGGTGGTCATCTGAAATTATTTTAAGGGCATCGTAATAATGTTTGTTTTCATGGATGAAAATCTTTTCAAACGTATCCGTAATAGTTGATATGGACTGTTCGGGCACTTCCATATCAAGAATGTCGTTATCACTTACAAGTCCTAAAAACGTGCGTCCGTCAACAACCGGTAAGTGCGAAACCTTGAATTCCTCCATCCACTTCAACGCGCGAACGCCCGTGTCATCAGGCTTGATGGGAGGGATAGACTCTGATATTAATTCTTTTGCGATCATATTCTTGTGTGTAAAGATAACTAACTTTGGTACAAGTGTTACAACCGTTTAATCATAAAAATCATGCCAAGACTAAGTGTAAACATCAATAAAATTGCTACCCTGCGCAATGCAAGGGGGGGGTCCGTGCCAAGCGTAACCGAGGCGGCCATAAAAGCACAGCAATTTGGAGCTCATGGCATTACAGTTCACCCGAGGCCTGATGAACGCCATATACGGTACAGTGATGTGCGCGACATCAAAAAAATAATAACTACCGAGTTGAATATAGAAGGGAATCCGCGTGAACCCCGGTTTATGGACCTTGTGCTGGCCGTGAAGCCGCACCAGGTTACATTGGTGCCCGATCAATTGGGACAAATTACCAGCGACCACGGATGGAATACGGTTGAACACAAGGAATATCTGGTGGGCGTGTTAAAAGTTTTCAAGGAGAACGGGATACGTACAAGCATTTTTGTTGACCCTGATGCCGACATGGTAATTGGCGCAAAAATGGTTGGAACCGACCGCATTGAATTGTATACCGAAACCTACGCCCGCGAATACAAACAAAACAGGGAACGGGCCGTGTCACAATTTGCGCACGTTGCAGAAGTGGGGCATAAGTTAGGCTTGGGTATTAATGCCGGGCATGACCTGAACCTTGAGAACCTGAAATTTTTTAAAGACAATGTGCCCGGCTTGCTTGAAGTGTCAATTGGCCATGCGTTGATCAGCGACTGTATTTATTACGGCATGGAGAATACGATACAAATGTATTTGAGACAACTGAAATAATGCCGGTTGTTTTTTGTATTAAGCAAATTTAAAATTGCAGTTTGAAGGCTTTGATGAACATATCAATTCTAAAGCGGTGTACGTTTGTTTTTTTCTTTTATACCGGCCCTCTTTTTGCCCAGGCGCATCAGGTAGACTCCCTGAAAAAGGTAATTGAGCGTGCCACGCACGATTCCTTAATTGTTAATGCCTTGAAAGCATGGGATGAGCTTGTTTACATTGATGATCCGGAGATGGATGAACGGCTGAACAAAATGATTGATAGCATAGCTGCCGTCAATTTGAAAAAAAAATTACCCAAAAAAGAAACGTTCTTTTTTAAAAGCGCAAAGGCTTTTGCCTTAAATAACCTGGGCATTATTGCATGGGATAAAAGTGATTTTACGCTCTCTTTACAATACCACAGGCAAAGCCTGGCGTTAAGGCGCGAAACAGGCGATAAAAAAGGAGAAGCATCGTCACTCAATAACATGGGGCTCAACTATCGTTCCCTTGGCGATTATGGTTTGACCATTAAATATTATGCGCGCAGCCTGCATATACAGGAAGAAACAGGGAATGACAAAGGCATGGCAAACGCCATGAACAATATAGCCAATGTTTATTGGGACATGAAAAAATGGGACAAAGCCATTGAAATGTATAAGCGCTGCCTGGCCATCCAGAAAAAAATAGGTGACCATAAAGGAATGTCGGGGGTTTATAACAATCTTGGCAACATTTACGATGACCTTGAGAAAACAGACTCGGCCTTTTTCTATTATAAAAAAAGCCTGACATTGAAAGAAAACATTGGCGATAAAAAAGGATATGCTTCAACGCTTAACAACATTGGGGCTTTGCATGCCAAAACAAGAGCCTATAAAAACGCTGTTGAATGTTACACGGAAAGCATGGATATAAGAGAATCCATTGGAGACATTCAGGGATTGGCCAGTTGCTATTCAAACCTTGCACTTGTTTATGATGCGCAAAATAATATGCCGGCAGCCGTTCGTTACGGTCAGTTGTCACTTGAAAAAGCAAGGGAATCAGGCGCACTGGTTGAAATAAAAAACGCAACCGATGCCTTGTACAGAGTGTATAAAAAGAAGGGCGACTTTACAGCCGCCCTGCAAATGTTTGAGCTGTTTGTCCAGGCCCGTGACAGCTTATTGAAACAAGAGAACAAAGATGAAGTATTGCGACTGGAGTTCAGGTATGCTTATGAAAAACGGTCAGCGGCCGACAGTGTGAAAAATGCTCAGGAAAAAAAAGTGAAAGATGCTGAAATTGCCCGGCAGGATGCCGAAATAAAAGCGCGCAAGAACCTGCAAATTGCGTTGTATACCGGTTTGGCACTGGTTTTATTGTTTTCGGTTTTTATGTTTAATCGGTTTCGGGTAACCAAACGGCAAAACAAAATTATTGCCAGGCAAAAAAAGCTGGTGGAAGTTCAGAAAAAAGAAGTAGAAGATCAAAAATCGGTAATTGAAGAAAAAAACAGGGAAATTATTGATTCGATACATTATGCCAAACGCATTCAGCGGGCGTTGTTACCCATTGAGAAACTAATAGCCAGGAACCTTGAACGTTTAAATAAAAAACCGTAGCATGAAACTCCATTACAGAAAAGTAGGCGAAAGCGGTCAACCGCTTATTATTTTGCATGGTTTATTCGGAACAAGCGATAACTGGCAAACCCACGCCAAATTATTTGCACAGGACCATGTTGTTTACCTTGTTGACCAACGCAACCACGGCCACTCGCCCCACACCGATGAAATGAACTATTATGCAATGGCTGATGATTTGAAAGAGATTTTTGATAGCGAAAAGATAACGGATGCGATTTTAATGGGGCATAGCATGGGAGGAAAAACAGCCATGTTTTTTGCGCAGGAGCATGCCCGTTTGCTGAATAAACTCATTGTGGTTGATATGGGCATAAAAAAATATCCACCCCATCACCAGTTGATTTTTGAAGCGCTCATGGCCGTTGACCTTGACAAAGTAAAAACGCGTAAAGAAGTTGAAAATAGTGTTTCATCCTATTTCCAGGACCAGACCGTTATCCAGTTTTTGTTGAAAAACCTGTATTGGACCGATCGCGAACAGTTGGCCTGGCGCATGAATTTGCAGGTACTCTACCGCGATATTGAAAACATTCTTGCGGCCATACCACATAAAAAAGTTGATGTGCCTACCTTATTTTTACGCGGAGGAAAATCCAATTATGTATTGGATGAAGACTGGGATAATATTCGTGAACATTTTCCCAATGCCAGGCTTGAAACGATTGAAAAGGCCGGTCATTGGGTTCATGCCGAGGTGCCAAAGGAGTTTTATGACGCTGTACATGCATTCATAGGAAAGCAATAAAAGCAATCAAAAAGAATTTCTCGCCTAGTTGATTTTTTGTAACTTTCACGAGTAGTAGACCTATGAAGAAATTATTTCTTTTGTGTTTTGTTCTTTCCAGGCTCCAGGGCCTGGCGCAACTCACGCCCATTTACGATTCCATTCCAATGAGCGATGGAAAAAAACTGGCCATGACCCGTTTTCAGCCTTCAGGGTGTACGCAATGTCCTACCATTCTTATTCAAACACCTTATAACCGGTTATTGTATAATGCAGGCCTTCCTTTGGGCGTTGGGACCGATATCAATTCGCAGAACTACAATTTTGTGATTGTTGACTGGCGCGGGTTTTACGGGAGCGCATCAGCGCTATACAGCGGAGCACCTGCACGTGGAGAGGATGGATACGATGCGGTGGAATGGATTGCACAACAAGCGTGGAGTGATACCGTTGTAGGAACATGGGGACCTTCGGCACTTGGGCGTTGCCAGTTTATGACGGCCAAAGAAAATCCGCCACACCTTAAATGCATGGTGCCGCAGGTTGCCGGGCCGCAGTACAGTTATGCTGAATATTACCCGGGAGGCGTTGCCCGCACCGAGTATTTTGAACAGTTGGATGGATTGGGTTTCGGCATGTCGCCTGTGTTGCTTTCCAACCCGGTTTATAACGGTGTTTGGGCGTTTACCGAAGCGGCAAATTTTTATCCTGACAGCATTCGCGTACCTACCTTTATGCAGGGCGGTTGGTATGATCATAACATTGAGGTCATGCTTGAATTTTTCAATGCCATTCGTGCAACCGGTACAGGTGTTGAAGACCAACACCGTTTGCTCATGGGCCCGTGGGTGCACGGTGGGCACGGTACAGCATATGTGGGATCGGTTACGCAAGGGGAACTGTCATACCCTGCCGGTGCAGGCTGGAGCGATTCACTGGCTATGCTGTTTTTTGATCACCATATGCGCAGCATAGCTAACGGTTGGGACACTACGCAGTTTATAACCTATTTTCAAATGGGTGAAGACGCATGGAAAACATCGGCTGTATGGCCACCGGTTGGTATGACCAATACCAATTTGTATTTTCACGGTGGCGGTGTATTGCATTCGGTGGCACCAACAGTTCCATCAATAAGTGAAAATATTATTTATGATCCCAATGACCCATCGCCCGCCATAGGCGGACCGCTTTTGCGCATTGACCTTGACCAGGGTCCTTATGACCAGGGTCCGCTGGTGGAATCACGCGCAGATATTTTAAAATACGAATCCATTGTTTTAGGCCAGGATGTGGTTATGAAAGGAAAAGCGCAGGTGCATTTAAAAATTTCCAGTGACCGAAAAGATACTGATTTTGCCATACGCCTTACCGATGTATATCCTGATGGAAGGAGCATGCTGGTAAATACGGGAATTTTCAGAATGCGTTTCAGGGACGGTTTTACAGCAGCCGATACCAGTGCAATGATACCGGGAACGATTTACGGGTGCGTGGTTGATTTGCCTTCACCCTGTTTAACATTTAAAGCAGGACATCGCATTCGTGTTGATGTTACCTCCGGCATTTATCCGCAATACAACCGCAATTGCAATACAGGGGCATCAAACATGTATCCGGGTTTGAATGCCGATTCGCTTGTAAATCCACTGGTGGCTACCAATACAATTTACATGAACAGCAGCAACCAATCGTATATAGCATTGCCTTTGGTTGATTACGTTGGAGCCGTGCATGAAAATGTGCACCTGTATGGTGCAGCCGTGTTTCCAAACCCTGCAGGCGATGAGGTGCAATTGGAAATTAAAACAGAAGAAAATGAAAAAATAGAAGTGGTGTTAACCGGTGTTACAGGGAAACAGCTGTTTACCGAAACCAAAAACCTTGTGGCCGGTCTTAACCGTTTTACATTTAAAACATCGGGTTTTGCACCAGGTTTATATTGTTTAACACTTTATGGAAAAAACGGCCAACAAAGCCTGAAACTCATTATAAATTAAGCGCGTAAAAATATCCGTGAAACGAATTTATGCATACAGTATATTTTTAGTCGTTGCACTTGTTTCATGGGCATGGCCACCCGACAACGACAACTCAAAACGCATTGAGTGGGGGACCAAACGCCTTACCTGGGACGATTTCCAGGGGAAAATAAATCCGCACAGCGAAGGCATTGCCAGCACCTGGAGTTATATGGACATTGATGTAATTTCATCCAATACCGATTCGGCCGTAATCAACCTTGTGGCGGTTTTTTCAAAAACAAAATCGTGGGTGGCTTACGAGGAGAAAACGGTGCTAAAACACGAGAACGGGCATTTTGATATTACCGAACTGTGGACACGAAAACTGCGCAGGAAAATAAAGGAAACACCTTTTACGCCTGATAATTTCAAAAGCCATTTGCGTAAATTGTATTATGAGTACGATGATAAAATGGACAAGTACCATGATAAATACGATTACGAAACTGAGAGTTCGATGAACAGCGAACAGCAAAGGGCCTGGGAGGCAAAAATCAAACAAAAACTGGATGAACTAAGCGAATACGCTAAAAAAAGGGTAGTGATCAGGTTTTAACTTTGACACAGAGGCACTTCGGCTCGGAATCCACACAAAGAATTTTTATTATTTTAATTTCACTTCCTCAATCAACTTCGCCTTCCGCTCTTTATCAAATTTCGTTACATAATACATCACAATAATATCGTACCCGCCCGAAGTTTCTTTTTCCTTCGCAGTCAATTCGGCCAGGCCGGTCACCCCATCGTATTTCCCATGATGTAATTTTATAAAATCGAAAAACTTTTTTTTGGTGATAATTTCGCTGGCATCGTCTTTTGTTACGAATAAAACCTTTTTTCCGCTGAAATCAAATGTGCTTTTAATATCGGCAAGACCTCTATTCAATGCTTCCGCTTCGCAGGTTGATAAAACCGGGCTGGTATCATGCGTGCACGCTTTGGCCTGGGAATAACCATTTGCAGCGATCAAAAAAGCAAGCAGGAATAAAAAAAACGCATTTTCAAATATAACAAATCTTCGTACTTGGCACACCCGCATGAACGTGCTTTTGGTCATGCTCCCCACGCCCTGATAACAAATAATAATTAGCTGATAATTAACCTTAACTCAATACATCCATTCGCTCAGCATCCAAACGGATAAGAATAAACAGCAAAATGGTAAACGCCATTAACGATGAACCTCCGTAACTGAAAAAGGGTAGGGGAATGCCAATTACCGGCACCAGTCCAATGGCCATGCCCATATTGATGAGCACATGCATGAAAAAAATGCAGGCCACGCAATATCCGTAAATGCGTGTGTAAGCCAGGCGCTGCCTTTCGGCCACAATCACCAGTCGTACCAATAAAAACATGAACAGAAACAAAACGGTGAACGACCCCAAAAAGCCCCACTCTTCACTCACTGTGCAAAAAATAAAATCGGTGCTTTGCATGGGTACATGTTTTTGGTTTTTGTTTGCAAGGGTAGCCATCATATAGCCTTTGCCGGTTACGCTGCCGCTTCCAATGGCGGCCATGGCGCGGTCAATGTTGTAACCTTTGCCGTCAGGGTCTTCTTTCAACCCCAGAAAAATATCAATACGTTCCTTCTGGTGATTGCCCAATACGTTTTGAAAAGCATAGTCAATACCGAAAACAATTCCGCCTGATGCAATCCATGCCACAAGTACCACAACAACGGCCTGCCTGCGCATGCGTTTTAAAAACAGGTTGAATACAAGAAATAACCCAATTAGCGCAATGACGCTTATAATGGCAATGATCATGTACTTGCCGGGTACTTCACCCATAAACACCATGTCAACCGTGCTGTCCTTGACCATGAGCGTTGATATGCCAATAACAAGCATAAAAAAACCATAAAGCAGAATATTACCGCTTAGTCCTTCGCGGTATAGCATGAAAATAAATCCTGAAAATACAATTACCGTTCCCGTATCGGGTTGCAGCATGATTAAAGCTGCTGGAATAATGATGATTAAAAATGTCCAGGCATGCGCTTCTGAAAACAACCGGTCAATTAACCCGCCAAAACCCTTGCGTTTGAAGGCTGCAATGCGCCTGTTTTCGCTGGAACGGGCGCTTTGCGAACTTAAATACCAGGCCAGGGTCAAAGCAAGCGCCACCTTCATGAATTCAGAAGGCTGTACGCCAAATGAGCCGAAACCGAACCAGGCCTTGGCACCGTTTACTTCGGTGCCAATTAAAATTACCAGCACCAGCATGGCAATGCAAATAAAATAAACAGTAAGCGACATGCCCCTGATAAAGGAACCGTCAAGCAAAATAATAGTGCCGGCAAGCCCAAGGCTTATGCAATACCACATGAACTGCTTTCCATATTCCTGGCTCTGGTCAAAAAATGAAGGATGTTCAGGGTTGTACGAAGCCGAATAAATATTCATAAGTCCGCAAACCGTTAGTAAAAAATATAAAACCACGAGCCACCAGTCAATTTTACGTGCCGTTACCTCGTTACTTCTCAATGCCCCCTCCTCTTGTTTTTTTGTTTCATGTGGTCTTTCAACCCGCCTGTATTCGTGCGTTTAACATCACGGTCAAGCAATTCCATTTTAATCATGCGGTTTTGTTTGGCCGTATCAGAAACGGTACGGTTGATGTATTTATCCACCATCAACCCTGCTATAGGCGCAGCAACATTTCCTCCCCATCCTGCATTTTCCACAATAACGCTAATGGCAATTTTCGGATTGTCCATGGGAGCAAACGCCAAAAACACCGAATGGTCTTCACCATGTGGATTTTGTGCTGTTCCCGTTTTGCCGCAAATAACTACATTTTTTAACCTGGCTTGTGTACCGGTTCCCCCAGGTTCGTTTACGGCCCTGCGCAAGGCCTCGTTTACCGGAACAAAATGTTTGGCCGAAACCTTGCAATAGTTTTTGTGTTTAAACTTTTCGGGGATGTTTCCTTTGGTACCAATGCCCCGTAAAAAATGTGGTTCATAATAATATCCCTGGTTGGCCAGTATGGCTGCAAAATTGGCCATTTGCAAAGGAATTACCGTTACTTCGCCCTGCCCAATGGCAATGGAGTAGATTGTTGAATAAGCCCAACGCCCTTTACCGAAATATTTATTGTAATGGGCCGTGTCAGGTATGTAACCGCTTTTTACATTG
>DASPJQ010000559.1:0-1877 GCA_035628535.1 Flavobacteriales bacterium
TATTGTGGATGAAAAAGGCGTAACATTAACCGATGAGTATTTTGCCAACCAGTATTTGAAGTTTATTGATTCTACAGGAGTATACTGGGGCGGATACGCCAGCATTAACAAAGAAGAGGTGGGCAATGGCGAAATTCTGACCAATACAGGTCCTGTAAAACCAAGGCAGGGACTTACCTATTTTGTTATTGTTGATTCGGAAAAGAAAAAGATTTCGGCCAATGAGTTGTATAAATATTTAAGTTATAAAGATTTCAGGCAGATTGAATCGGGCGACACCATTTATTACGTGATTGGAAATTACCCAACCATTGCCGAAGCCATAAAAGTGAAAGAAAAGTTGGAAAAAGACGGGGTGAAAACCGATGGCGTAGGACTTACCAATAATACCGACAAAACAAACCAGGTATTAACGCCCGAACAGATAAAGGAAAAACTCGATAAAGAGAAAAAAGACAGCATTGCCGGTTTGACCGTTAACCCGCCAAAGCAGGAAATTGTATTCAGGGTGCAAATAGGGGCTTATGATAAAAAGCTGTCGCCAAAAGTATTTAAAGATGTGCCGGAGTTGCTTTCAATACCCGGTCCGGATAATATTACCCGTTATTATTCCGGATCATTCAGCACCATTGAGGCCGCGGCAAGCCGTAAAATTGACATGCAGGGCAAAGGTTTTGAATCAGCATTCATTGTGGCCTACAAAGGCGAAAAACGCATTCCGCTTAACGAGGCCGGGGCCCACATGGTAAATGAAAATGATAAGGACAACATCAATGAAAATGATTTGGCCAAAACCAAGGTGGATCCTGAAAAAGTGAAGTTCAAAGTTCAGTTAGGTGCATTTAAAAATGACATTCCTGCAAGCCTTTTGGACATTTTTCTTGAATTGGGCAATGTGCAATTGAAGCGTACTGATGCAGGTCTTACCATTTACCTGGTTGGCAACGAATCGTCATACGAAAGTGCTGAGGCATTGAAAAAACAAATGGTTGAAAAAGGCATTAAAGATGCGTTTGTTGTGGGTGAATACAATGGTTCTGTGATTCCTGCGCAGGATGCCATTACCCTTAAAAAAGGTACCAAATAGTTAAGTTTCCAACAATGTTCAAAAACAGTACATTTTTACCGGGCAAATTGTGCGCATTTCGAACTATTAATTGGTAATTTTAAATTCATTAAAACAGGTAATTATGAAAAAAATCTTTACAAGTGCAGCAGCTTTGTTACTGGTCATCGGATCGGCTAATTCTCAGGCTGCAAAGTATGCTCTGTTTGAGCATTTCACACAGGCGAGCTGCGGCCCATGTGCATCCCAAAACCCGGGCTTTGAATCCGCTAATTTAGTCCCAAATCCTGATAAGGTTAGGCATATTGCTTACCATACATCATGGCCGGGCGTGGATCCTATGAACGCGCATAACCCTACCGATGTAGCTACGCGCGTTTCATATTATGGCGTATCAGGCGTTCCTGATGTATTCATGAACGGAAATCAGAAAAACGCACAGCCTGGCGGTTTTACCCAGGCCGATGTGGATGACCAGTTTTCAATGGGAAGTCCGATTAAAGTGATTGTTTCAGAAGTGGACAACGGCAGTGACAGGGACGTTACCATTGACGTATTGACCGTTGGAACTGTTCCTGCAGGAACCTATAAATTTTATGCCGTTATTGTTGAGGAACCCATTGATTACGGCTCGCCCCCGGGATCAAACGGTGAAACCCATTTCCCCAACGTATTCCGTGATGTATTGCCTTCTTCGGCCGGAGCTTCGTATACCCCTGCATCGTTAGGCTCATCGGTGACCTATACGTACAATTACCTTGAAAATGCAGCATGGAATACGGCTAACATCAAAGTAGTGGCTTTTGTACAA
>DASPJQ010000560.1:0-8246 GCA_035628535.1 Flavobacteriales bacterium
GCTGGCAAAACGCCAGCGGATTTTTTGCAAAGGCCGTTACACATATCAGCAAAATATCCTACGCCATGTACCTTATCAATCTCGGGCTCATGGTGCAGGTTCTGACCCTGCATTTTGCCCCACAAATTGCTGCACATGGTATTTTGGTTTATATTATTTACTGGACCGTATTGATCATCGCTTCGACCTTCATATACCGGTTTTTTGAAAAACCTGTTATGGACTTGCGCGATCGCTTTTAATTTGTTTGCCTGACCCGCTTTTTTTGCTTACTTTTACATGCATGAAATTTGCAACGGTGGTAGCCTATATGCTGTTTGCCTCTATTGGCGTGGCACAAATACGTACCGAAAGCACCAAATCACCTGAATATTATGTAAAAAATGTATTACTGGGCAAAGGCATTGAAGTGGGCCGCATCAAACATTTTGGCATGATAGGCGGTATGGGCGAATTTCATGCCGATCCGAAAATAATTGGTGTTGGTTCAGGTGTCATCATGTCAACCGGCAACGTTGACAGCCTGGGCGGGCCGAACCGCAATCCCGGTTACACCAGTTCCGGGCAATTGCCGCCAGGCCGCAACATGGCGCGTATTTTCAAACGTGGCGATAAAGACCTGAACAACCTTTGCCGGGGCCGAACGGTTGACATAAGCATACTGGAATTTGATTTTGTACCCACCAAAAACGTTGTTTCATTCAATTATGTTTTTGCGAGCGAAGAATACAAGGAGTACGTAGGATCGCCATTTAACGATGTGTTTGGTTTTTTTCTTACAGGTCCCGGCATTAAAAAGAAAGTGAACCTGGCCACATTGCCCGATGGCAAAACACCCATTACCATTAATTCCATCAACCATAAACGCAATTCGGAGTATTACCGCAACAATGCCAGTAAACGCAGATGGATTAAAGAGCTTTTCAAAAAAAAATCGGTGAAGGTTGCCGAGGCCGAACTGCGCAAACAAATACAATTTGACGGGCTTACTACCGTGCTGAATGTAAAGGTTGATGTAATGCCTTTTAAAAAATACCATTTAAAAATCGCCATAGGCGATGCTACCGATGCCATTTATGATTCAGGTGTTTTTATTGAGGCCGGTTCGTTCATGAGTTACAGTGATTCAACCGGCAAGTATTATGACAGGTTGGTGAAAATACATAAAACACCAAATGTTGACAGCATTTTGGGAAAACAAACCGCCAATACCACGCATGTTACCCAGGCGGTAGATTCAACGATTGAAGAAAGGAACGCCATTGAGGAAGCGTTTGAGGTGACCGACATTTATTTTGACCACGGTTCATTTGCACTGAGTGATTCGGCAAAACTGCAGCTTGACTCACTGGCCATGTATTTAAATACGCATATACGGTTCAATTGTACGATTTACGGGTTTACCGACATTACCGGGTCGGCCAAATACAACCAACGGTTAAGCGACAGCCGGTCACTGGCGGTAACAAACTACCTTGTTGCCAAAGGCGTGGATGCAAAACGCCTGAAACATGTTGGATACAGCTATAAAAACCCGAAGTCGGACAATGCCACTGAAAGCGGGCGGGCCAGGAACAGGAGGGTTGAAGTGGTGATTGAAGAGGAATGATTCAAAAAGCAGGCAGCAGCAACACCAGTAGCAGTCGGTATGAACGCAACTGCGGCTAAAGTCCTGGCATATTGCTTCGGTCACACTAAACCTGATGTGATATTAAATTCATGTATCTCCCCTGCAATTTCTTTGAGCGCTATTTCATGGCCGTATACTTCTGCTTTGCATAATCCATAAAATACGTAAAATTCAAGGATTCGCCTGTTATGCGCCTGCACAACTCATCAGCACTGTAGTGTTTGCCATGTACGTGAATCGTGTTGCGCAGCCACTCGCGCAATTGGGCGTATTGACCACTTTCAATTTGGTTGTCCAGGCCCGGAATTTGTTTTTGCGCGGCAGCAAAAAACTGGGCCGCATAAAAACTGCCAATGGAATACGTAGGAAAATACCCAAAGCTACCGTGGCTCCAATGCACATCCTGCAGTACACCCTGCGAAGCCGAAGGCACATCAAGGCCTAAATATTGTTTGTATAACGAATTCCACAGTTCGGGAAGCTCGGCAACTTTTACCTTTTTTTCAAGCAACATGACCTCAATGCCAAAACGAATCATGATATGGAAATGGTATGTCAGCTCATCAGCATTGGTGCGTATGAGCGATGGTTTGACTTCATTCATGGCCTTGTAAAACTGCATTAGCTCAATTCCTTTCAACGACTCGGGAAATAAGTGCTGCAACTGCGGGTAATAATGCTTCCAGTAATTTAAAGAACGGCCAACGTTGTTTTCCCATAAACGGCTTTGCGATTCATGGATGCCGAGTGAAACGGCCTCGCCCATGGGCAACCCGTAATTTTCAGCCATAATGCCTTGTTCATACAAAGCATGTCCTCCCTCGTGAATGGTGCTCCATATCATTTCATGCAAATCATTTTCATTGATGCGCGTGGTGACCCTAACGTCATGCGGACTAAAGCTGGTAGTAAACGGGTGCGATGATTTGTCCTGCCGGCCTGCATTAAAATCGTACCCCATGTCTTTGAGCACCTGTATACCGAAGTCCCATTGTTTTTGCGCAGGATAATGCCTGCTCATAAAGGCCGAGTCAACCTGGAACGGTGTAATGCTTTTTACAAAATCAACCAACTGGTCTTTTACATCGGCAAACAACGTGCGTATTTGCGCCACCGTTGCCCCTGGCTCATACTGGTCAAGCAATGCATCGTACGGGTGATCGTTATAGCCCAACAATTCAGCCTCACGCAATTTAAAGTCAACAATAACTTCCAGTTCTTTTTCGAACAACTTAAAATCATTTTGTTTTTTGGCTTGCTGCCAGGCATTAAACGCTTTGGAAATGGCCAGGCTCATGTCTTCAACGAACTGCGCAGGGTATTTGGTGCGCATATCGTAATCACGCAACGATTCGCGAATGTTGGCTTTTTGCTGGTCGGTTAGTGAAGCATCATTTTTTAATTCCTGCAATAATTTTCCCAGTTCAGCACTTGTGTTGAGCTCATGCGCATAACCGGCAAGCGTAGCCAGCTGGCGCCCGCGCAAATCGGCACTGGCCGGTGGCATATAGGTTTCCTGGTCCCATTGCAGCACAGCCGAAGAATACATAATGTCAGCCGATTTTTGCAAATGGGTTTTGTATTTGATGTAGTTGTTATTCATGGAAATAAATATAGAAAAAAGTAGGCAGCGGCAGAAAGCAGCGCCCGTAAAGCCGCAACAACTTTTAAACAGTCCGTTTTAGCTTAACCGATTTGCATTGATCAAGGATTTAATGCGCGTTTACTGCAAGGAAGGACTTGAAACGCATTGCCCGGGCCCGAAGGAGCAGCCAAAAAATAAAGAAAAACACATGGAAAAGTACGCAGCTGCAGGAGGCGGCAGTACGTAAACCGCACTATTTTTTGCTGGCTTTCCAAACCCCACGGCTTACCAGCGGCTGCCCAAGTATATTGGTTGAAAAATATCCATACGGACGATGAAGACGGACCTCATATCATTTCCCCAGAAATTATTCTTGTGGCGCTCGTATAAACTATATTTATCAGCAAGGTCAGATTTTTCTTCCAACGTTAGTGTTTTAGGCAGTGCCTTTGGCACACAGTTCGTGAAACCGTTCACATGGCCGTAAGCTTTGATGATCTGGCTTTGGAAAAAAAAGATAATGAAAACATCCTGGTTACCGGCCTCGTTTGATTGCGTGATTTGGCCGGACGTTTGCTGTGCTATTACGGCCTGGGCCGATAAAACGAAAGCAAAAACAGTTATAAAGTACAATTTCTTCCTTCTTGATTTTTATCCGGATCATCCGCAAAAAATAAGACCGCTAAAAACCGTGAATTGTAAACTGTTTAACTACTTATTCGCATTGATCTTATTGTACTTGTTCAAATTGGCCGGGTCAATTTGCTTGAGCAATGTAAACGCCTTTGTTTTAAGATCGGGTGTGGCGCCACCAAACAGGTTTACCAGCTCATCAACCTTGGTCGAAAAAAACACCTGTACATTGAATGAACCCGGACGCGATTTATGGATTTTTTGAATAAGCTCAAGACAGGTAATTACGGCATGGGTTCCTTTTGTAAGATCGCCATACAAAATATCAAAACCTTCGCGGTGATATTTATAGAACACTTCACGTAAAGGCTGGAACAACTGCTGAAGCGCGTTTTCAACCAACCAATAGCGGTTGCGCTGGCCCTCGGCCGCACGCCAGCCCGGCTCAGCAACGCCCTGAGCATTGGTGCAAATTTGCTGGGCCTTTAAAAAATATTTGGTACCGCCTTCAAGCGAATAGGTATCGTAATCATACCCCATAATCATGTAACAATAATAGGCTATGACCGATGAAAGGTTGTCACGATGACGGTCAATGGAAAACTGGATGGCCGCACCGCGCTGGTATTTAAACTTAAAATCATTGTCAATCCAGTTAAACACCGTTGACTTGTAATTGGTGTTGTGAATGGTTCGTGTACTGGTAACCTGTATGGAACCGCCAAACTCATCGCTGTTCACCTGCTCGCTTACATTGATGAGTATATTCATTTCAATGCGCTCTTCAATCTTAAAATTGTCAGTACCCCAACGGGTGTTATTGATGAATTCACGCAGGGCCGATTTCAGTTCTTCAAAAACCTGCTTGTCGGCAGCCGATGTTTGCAATGACGGAGAAATGATGTCAACCTTGCAGTTTATTTCCTGCGCTGGGGCTGTGCCAAATCCCCAAACGGTTAAAACAACCAGGACCCATTTCTGCAACTGCCTTTTTAGCTTTAGATACACAGATATAAAACTTTTTCCGGGTTTTTCGGGCGAAGACCAAAGTGATAAAAAAAGGACACCGGGGCTGGCGGTAGCTGCCGGGATTGGCTCTGAAAAAGTTCTATATGTTTTGTGCAATGGCATTTAAAATATGGTTGGCTGTTTGCGCCTTGGTAGTTAACTCAAAACTAGCAATTTTATTGTCTTTACCAATGATGGAAATTTTATTGGTATCATAACCGAAACCGGCACCTTTGTCACGCAGGCTGTTAAGCACAACCATGTCAAGGTTTTTGGTTTTTAGTTTTTGACGTGCATGTTCCAGTTCATTGGTGGTTTCAAGGGCAAAACCAACCAGGAACTGGTTTTTTTTTGTTTTTCCGAGTTCGGCAAGGATATCGGTTGTTTTTTCAAGTTCCAGCGTTATGCTGTCAACGGCTTTTTTTATTTTTTGATCGGCACGTTTAACCGGGCGGTAATCGGCCACGGCTGCCGCCATAATTACAATATCCGTTCCGGAAAATTGTTTTTGCACAGCTGTAAACATATCGTTGGCGGAAACCACTTTTTCAAATTTTACATGTGGAGGCTGCTCAAGTTGCGAAGGCCCCGAAACAAGTGTCACATTTGCACCGGCATTTGCCAGGGCGTTTGCCAGCGTATAACCCATTTTACCTGTACTGTGGTTGCCAATAAAACGTACGGGGTCCAGTTCCTCATACGTAGGGCCGGCCGTTATGAGCACATTTTTACCAATGAATTTGCCATGAAAGGAATTATGCAAAAAAAAAGCGGATATTTTTTGAAAAATCTCTTCGGGTTCAGCCAGGCGCCCGTCACCAATCAAACCGCTGGCCAGTTCGCCTTTACCCGGGTCAATAATGGTGACGCCTTTTTGGCTCAATGCATCAAGATTATTTTGCGTGCTGAAATGGTGATACATATCGTGGTCCATGGCAGGCGCCACCATTACAGGACATTTTGCCGAAAGCCAGGCTGTGAGCAATAAATTATCGGCCATGCCGTAAACCATTTTTGCCAGTGTATTGGCGCTGGCCGGGGCTATTACAAAAATATCGGCCCAGGCGCCCAACTCAACATGGTTTACCCACTCACCGGTTTTTTCGTTTTTAAGCAAATCAACCAACACCGGATTTTTTGAAAGTGTGGCAAACGTAACAGGAGAAACAAATGAAGTAGCGGACGGTGTCATGACCACTTTTACCTGCGCGCCTTCCTGCACAAGCAAACGCACAAGGTATACGGCTTTATAGGCCGAAATACTTCCGGTAACGCCAAGAAGGATTTTTCTTCCCCGTACCATTTGGTTGACAAATTGTAAAATGATTATTTCTCGGGAGAGGCAGGATCGTTGAAGAAAACTTTTTTCTCTTCAAACTCCTGTATAGCAATGGCAGACGGTTTTGGAAGTTTTTCATAAAACTTCGAGATCTCGATCTGCTCACGGTTTTCAAAAATTTCCTCGAGGTTGTCGTTATGCGTGGCAAACTCCTGAAGTTTATTGTACAACTCTTCTTTGATGGCGGTTGAAACCTGGTTGGCTCGCTTGGCAATAACTGCAATTGACTTGTAAACATTACCGGTTTGCTCCATCAATTTGTCAACGTCCCGGGTAATAGTGGTTTTTTCTGCAGTTGATGTTTTGTAGTTAGCCATGTTAGTTTGTTTTACTTTTTTTCACTTTCTCCAAAGCCTGGTTGTAATATTGGTCGGCTTTCTTCCGCTTTTTGCTATTGGCGTAAGCGGCCACAAAATTAGTATAAGATTTAATAGTTTGTTCAAATCTTTCTAATTTTTTACTCTCTATGCTATTCAGGGCGTAGAGGTAATCAGACTCAACTATCAGGAACATGGCTTCTTCTTTAAAAGGCGTGTTCGGGTACTGTTCAAGCATTGATTTTAAGGCAATTGAAGCTGACTTATAGTTTTCAATCTTATGATAAAGTTTAGCGTTTTCAAAAGCCTTGCGTTCAAGCTTGAAATTGAGGCTGTCAATAATGTTGTTGCAACGCTGCCTGCGGTTGCTTTCGGGATATTTGTCAAGGAACTGTTGAAAGTCTTTAATGGCCTCATAGGTCTCGGTTTGGTCAAGGCTCCAGCGGGGTGAGTTTTTAAGGTTGCATATACCGCTCATAAACAGGCATTCCTCGGCTTTTTCACCAGCCGGATAAAGCTTTGAAAAATTTCGGAAGTAATAACCCGCCAGGTAATATTCCTTGGTGTAATAGTGGCAATAGCAATATTTATAATAGGCTGGTTCTCCTTTGGCTGTTGGACGCAAAAGCGGTAAAATTTCTTCCAGCAAAGCCATGGCACGGGTATAATCTTTTTTGTCATAATACTCCAGGGCTTTCTCGTATTTGAGGTTATAATCACTGCTTTTGAGCAGTTTATTGTACTTATTGCACGTTGACGAAATAAGCGTGAGACCAATAAATACAACGAAAAGGCGCATCCTCATATCCCGCAAAATTAACGTTTAAATCGAATCAGCGGAATGAACCACGGCCTTTGACTACAAGGCTTAACGATTTTTATCAATCTGTTTGCCCCGACAGCCATGATGGTTCATCCTGACAATCAAAGAATTTTTTTTGTTTTTTCCATTTCCTGGTTACCGGAATCAAAACATAAGATGGGGCCGATTATTGCCGTTACAGCTGTTTTTTTTGAATTTTTTTGTTTCTTTTTTCCGAAACAACAACTCATTCAGGCACCGCTAAAAATTTGAACGAGGATTTATTTCTTTATTTTTGAATCCTGTAACATGACACAAATCCATTTAAACAACATGAAAACACCATTACGCAACATTATTGTATGCCTGTCAGGCATGTATGCACTTAACACTTCACTGATGGCACAGGCCCCTGCATATACTTGGGCAAAAGGCATAGGAAATACAGGAGCCGATGTTGGAGCACGCATGGTTACCGATGCTTCAGGCAATACCTATACAACCGGCTCATTTACGGGCACGGTTGATTTTAATCCCGCTATTGCCGGCACTTTTAATTTAACCTCGGCAGGCGGTACCGATATTTTTGTTTGCAAACTGGATGCAAGTGGAAATTTTGTGTGGGCCGTAAACATGGGTGGTACCAGTGACGATGCCGGCCAGGGTATAGCACTTGATGCAACCGGTAATGTTTATGTGACCGGTGTTTTTAAAACCACAGCCGATTTTAATTTGGCTTCGCCCGGAACAAATACGTTAACTGCAGCCGGTGGTGACGATGTGTTTGTATGTAAACTCACCAGCACAGGTGGGTATGCCTGGGCGGTTGGAACAGGTTCAACCGTTGATGATGACGGCAATGCCATAACCCTTGACGCCACAAACAATGTGCTTATAACGGGTAATATTGGCGCTACGGGCACAGCCGATTT
>DASPJQ010000561.1:0-6545 GCA_035628535.1 Flavobacteriales bacterium
TTCAATGTTGCCCATACTCAAAAGCGGGTCGTTGCTCACTTTTACAAAAAGCGAAACATATGAAATTGGCGACATTGTATTTTGCAAGGTAAAAGGGCGTTTTATTGATGCCCATAAAATCATTAAAACCGATCCCAACAAAAGGTTTTTGATTGCCAATAACCATGGGTGGGAAAACGGCTGGACAAAAATCATTTACGGGAAAGTTATAATGAGCAAATACAAAGGAGAAATAAAGCATTTTAAATAAAAAAAGCCGGAACCAAACACAATTCCGGCTTATTAAAATGCGGTACGGTTCTATTGCACCATGGGAATTAATCCGCGTAACCCCATGTTTACAACCGTATCGCCACCCAGGGGTTCAAAGGTGCCGTTTGCATTGTTGTCTTTCCATTCAAAACTTTTATTGGTTGAAAGTGATAAAACAATTGTTATGTCGTTTGTTTCACTGCCGGTTATGGTGAACGGTGCGGCAAATTGGCCGGTTACCAGGCATGATCCCGCAGGAATAGGCGAAGTTGCCGCTATTGGATTCGGAACGGTTGTAGCCCCGGCAGGCGTTTGCCCCTGAATAACGCCAACCGGCCCTTCAAAACCAAAGTACCCCTGCAGTTTGTTTGCGTTTACAGTTACCGATTGCGTTTTAATGGTATAATCGGTCAAATACGTATTCCATCCAACAAACGAAGAAAGCCTGCCAACATATCCGGTTGAACCAACTTTGTATTTTATATCATAATTCTGGTAGGTGATGGAAGCACGCAAATAATTGTAGGTGCCGGGCACAATTGAACTTAACGGAATGGTTAAAAATGTTTCGTTATTGCCTTTTACAATGGCCTGGTCAAAATCGGCAGCAACATCGCCACCGGCCGAAGTTTGCACCCCCTTGTAAAGCATTTCACCATTGCCGGGCATTACCGTGTCGTTTTGCGACAATTCAATGAAGTGCGCACTTAACCCGAAAAACACGGGTGACTGTGCCGCGTGGCCTGCAGGTATGGTTGAAGGATTCCCGAAATTGTCAAGTCTGGCCTGGGTTGAATCAAACTGCAATTTAATGATAAGTTTGGGACCTGCAGGTGTGGTGGGTGAAGGCTGTGTTACAGGTTTGTCTTTTTTGCACGAAACAGCCAATAAACAAATTAATGCGGCTGTAAAACTGAATACCTTTTTCATATACTTAATTTTAGTTGAAGCAAATTTGCAGCAAACGGTTTGTACAAACAACCCTTGTTTTACGAGGTGCTGCCCGCATTTAACGAACTGCGCTTTTTTAGCGGATAAATTCCTGGAGTATTTGCGCTAATTCGGCTTTTTGCGTACGCGCAACATCCACTACCGAACCGTCTGACATTTCAATATGTCCACCGTCCTTAACAGGTGAATAACGTACAATGTGGCGAAAATTGATAAGGTGCGACTTATGCGTCCTGAAAAAAGGTTCGCCTTCGAGCGAAGTCTGGAATTCTTTGAGATTCCTTGAAACCAGTAATTGTTTTTTGCCCGAACAGAAAATTTTGGTATAACTCCCTTCAGCCTCCAGTCTTATTATATCATCCAGGGCAATAAATTCGGTGCCGTTTGAGCCGGGAACTGCCAGCTTACCGGATAACGCAGCTTTAATGCGCTGTATGCGTTGGTTCATGGGCTGCACTTTCTCCTTTCGCTCCAACAAACGTTTGACTGAGGCTACAAGATCAGTAATGTTGAGTGGTTTCAGGAGATAATCGGTCGCACTTAACCGAAATGCCTTGATGGCATAATCATTATACGCGGTAATAAAAATAACATCAAAATCACGTTCATTTCCCAACACTTCCAGCATTTCAATGCCGGTCATGTGCGGCATCTGGATATCAAGAAAAACGAGGTCGGGCTTTTTGTTCCTGATTTCTTCTATCCCCGCTTTGGCCGAAACGGCCGTACCAACCACTTCCACTTCTGGGCAAAAATCCTTAAGCGCTATTTCAATGGAAATAACCGCATTTTTTTCATCGTCAATGACTACGGCCTTCATGGGTTCTCTTTTAATGCATGTTTTAGTTTGCTGTCGTACATGGCCGGAACGGTTAAG
Organism: Flavobacteriales bacterium; assembly: GCA_035628535.1. Taxonomy (GTDB): domain Bacteria; phylum Bacteroidota; class Bacteroidia; order Flavobacteriales_D; family UBA2798; genus DASPJQ01. The sequence goes on from DASPJQ010000561.1 coordinate 2,081, forward strand.
GTAACCTTAGTGCCTGCTGCACCACCGCTTTCATTTTTTATATCGGTATATTCCACTACCATGTTTTTTGCATTCAATGAATTCATGATTTCCAATCGCCTTGACGTGATGGTTGTACCCAACGAAACGTGCTTCCTGTTTTTACGGACCTTACCCGCGGCTTCACGCCCAATGCCGTTATCGCTTATAGTAAATGCAATGTGCTCTCCCGTTTTTTCAACAATGATTTCCAACACCCCTTTTTTTCCCTCCAGGTGCATAAGGCCATGCCATATGGCATTTTCAACATAGGGCTGCAAAATAAGAGGCGGAATAACATAACGGGTTGCTATTCCTGCATCGTGTATGTTTATGATATAGTCAAACGTGTAATCAAACCGTTTTTGTTCCAGTTCAATGTATAATTCAAGTGTACTTAACTCTTCCTGTACGGTTACATATTCATGGTGCGAATTTTCAAGGACCTTTCGCATGAGTTCAGCAAATTTTGAAAGGTAGGCATTGGCCTCAACGCGGTTGTTTTGCAGGATATAGCTTTGAATGGAATTAAGCGAGTTAAAAATAAAATGCGGGTTCATCTGCTTGCTTAAGGCCAGTTGCATGTAATGATTAAGGTCGTGCGCAAGCGCATCACGCAATTTTTGGGTATATTCCAGGTTCTCTTCAATCAGCTTTTTTTGCTGAATAACCTCGTTGTTCTTTAACATCAAATCCCGGTTCATTTGAATTTTTTGCCTGTACTGGTAATAAAACAACGTCCCAAATGCCAAAATAAGCACAAGAACAGATACAACAAACCACAACAAGGCGGTTTGCCGGTTAAGTTTGTTTTCGCTTTGTTCCAGTTTGATCTTTCCTTTTTCGTTCATTGACCGCAATTGGGCAATTTCCCGTTGTCTTTTTTCAAATTCGTATTTTGATTCCAGCTCAGCAATGCGTTTATTGGATGCCGCATTAAAAACAGAATCCTTTAACCGCGCGTGCATGCGGTAGTACTGCAGGGCCTTTTCATAATTGCCCACTTCGTACCAGGCGTTTGAAAACGCTTCATACACTTTTTGCTTGAGATCAGGTGAATGAATACTGTTGCTTAAAGCAATTGCTTTTTGCATGTATGCCATGGCTTTTTGGCCCTGGTGCAGGCGAATATAACACCCTCCTACATTTGCCAGGCCCGTTACTGTATTTTCAGCGTTGTTTTGCTTTTCATCGTACGCCAGCGCCAGTTCATAATAATGCTTTGCGCGGTTTACATTTTTCATGGTGTTGTACAACACGCCCAGGTTGTTGTGACACAACGCCATGCGTGCGCTGTCGCCCGCCTTTGCAGCAATGGATAAGGCCGTGTTGAAGTTTTCACGTGCCGACTTGAAATCACGCCTGGCATTGGCCAGGTTGCCCAGCGACAAATAACAATCGGAAATAAACAACGGTTCACGCAGGGCCACGGCAATTGTTTTTGCACGATTAAAATAATTTATGGCAAAACCCGGGTTCCCGTTTTTAGCGTGAATAATGCCAATTTTAAAGCAAGCCCTGAACAGGACCAGTGAATCGTTCACCCGCTCGGCTTCGTTCAACGCTGCCTGGTAAGCCGTAAGTGCTTTTGAAAAATTATCCGATTCATAATAGTTGTCCGCCTTGTTTAAATGGCTTTGCTGTTTTGTTACGTTGGTTGCAACAGCCCATGCCTGCCCTTTTGCAATAAAAAAGGAAAACAATAATAATACCATTGAAAAGCGCAGCCTCACCATAACAAATGTTCCATTAAATTAGCGCATATTTTTGTGCCTGCATAACCCCTTTTGTTCCATTTGACCAACTGCGCCTTTGGATTCACAAACTGCCTCCGGGTGAAAAATTTATCCGATTTAAATGCTTGATTATCAAAATAAATTATCAGAAATTTTTAGCTTTCTTTTATCTACGCAATTCGGTTGCGTAGTTGTGTTGTTACTTTGCATCGTTAAATTTAAACTGCTGTTGCGCGGTTTATGGTTGATGTGTGCGGTCAGCAGTTGAAAAAAAACCAGGTAAAAAAATGAAAACTTCAAAAATTACAGGCGATGAATTGAAAAACATGGGGTATCCGCAAGGGCGTGCCATTGGTAATGCCATCCAGTTAACGGATAAATATTACGCAGCTTCTTCCAAAGAAAATGTGCTGAAATTGCTTGCTGATGTATTGGCACATCCCGCACATTACCTTGACCATGCACAATTGGCAGGCATCGCCAAAGAACTGGTTGAAAAGCCTAAGCCGGAAGGATACGTTCCTGAAATAGCATTGAAAGAAAAAGCTGACGGGTACGCTGTATTCGGGGCAGGACACATTGAACAGGGTGCGTTGGACCAGATGAACGTTGCCATGAAGTTACCGGTAACGGTTGCGGGAGCGTTGATGCCCGATGCGCACCAGGGATACGGTTTGCCTATTGGTGGTGTATTGGCCGCTAACAATGCGGTGATCCCTTATGGGGTGGGTGTTGATATAGGATGCCGTATGTGTTTGTCCATTTACGATATTGGTGAAAATACATTTGCGGATAACCATTCAAAATTCAAACGTGAATTGATTGCGCACTCAAAATTTGGTGCAGGACAAGCGTGGAACAAGAATGAACGCGTTGATCATGCCGTATTGGACCGTGCGGAATTCAACACGAACCCTTTCATCAAAAGCCTGCATGATAAAGCTGTTGCCCAGTTGGGAACATCCGGTGGAGGCAACCATTTTGTGGAATGGGGAATTGTTGAAATGCTGCATGACGATAAAGAACTCAATATTCCAAAAGGAAAATATGTGGCTTTATTGACACATTCCGGTTCACGTGGGTTTGGTGCAACCATTGCCGGGCACTATACGCAACTGGCAAAAGAGATCTGCAAATTACCGAACGAAGCAAAAAATCTTGCTTACCTGGATTTAAATTCAGCCGAGGGACAGGAGTACTGGATTGCCATGAACCTGGCAGGTGATTACGCTTCGGCATGCCACCAGGTAATACACGATAAACTGACCAGGGCCATTGGCGGAACATTATTGGCGCGGGTGGAGAACCACCATAATTTTGCGTGGAAAGAAATGCTGAATGGGAAAGAAGTGATTGTTCACCGCAAAGGAGCCACACCGGCCGCAAAAGGCGTAATGGGAATTATTCCCGGGTCAATGACCGCACCCGGATTTTTGGTGCGTGGTAAAGGTGAAATAACTTCGGTGAATTCAGCATCACACGGTGCTGGTCGACAAATGAGCCGTACGGCCGCCATTAAAAACATCTCAAAAGATGAGATGCGCAAAATTTTAAAAGACCATGGCGTAACCCTGATTGGAGCCGGTTTGGACGAAGCGCCTATGGCGTATAAGGACATCCGTGCCGTAATGGCCGCACAAACTGATCTTGTGAATGTACTGGCGAAATTCACGCCTAAAATGGTGCGCATGGCCGATGATGGAAGCCGCGAGGATTAAAATAAAGATGAAAATTAAAATCGCTACAGATAACACTCATAGTACAGATGAATAATCCGTGTGCATCTGTGAAAAATCTGCGGCAAAAAAATTTAATAACCGATTTAAAAACATATGAGTTATATTGTAGTAGACGTTGAGGCCGATGGGCCTATACCATATAAGTATTCAATGGTGTGCTTTGGGGCGGTGGTTGTTGAACCATCGCTGGGCAAAACCTTTTATGGCAAAACCAAACCCATTTCAACCGAATGGATTCCCGATGCATTGGCGGTAAGTGGTATTTCACGCCAGGAACATGAACAGTTTGAGGATCCCAAAACCGTTATGGAAAATTTTGCGGAATGGATCGGTCAACAAACAAAAGGCCGCGCCATTTTCATCAGTGACAACCCGGCTTTTGACTGGCAGTGGATCAATTATTATTTCCATTATTACACCGGCAAAAATCCATTTGGTTTCTCGGCCCGCAGGATTGGCGATTTGTATTGCGGCATGAAAATGGATGCCGGTGTGAACAATGAATGGAAGAAATTGTTTAGGACAACCAAACATGACCACAACCCGGTGAACGATGCTAAAGGAAATGCCGAAGCGCTGTTGGCCATGAAAAACCTGGGGTTGAAAATCTGATGCATTAATGCCATGGTCAAAAGATCAAAAAAACCGGGAGGAAATATCATTTATAAATCATCGGTACTACCTCTGCCAAACTACGCAGGTAAACGGGGATGCTCAATTACTGCATGTATCCCTTCAACGGTTGGTCTCTTACTTCCTCGCTTTTCCCTTCCCGTAAAATGCCGTAAGCCCTTCATTACTTATTTTGCCTTTTACAGCAACGTGAAATCACAGGTTATACCACGCGTACCGGAACGCAAATCCATTCCATAATGCCTGTATAGCATCACATAAAACACCTTGTATCCTTTCCTGCGCATACCGGTTTAAAAATGTGCGCAAGGCTGTCATACTCCCTTGATCCGGTTTGCA
>DASPJQ010000562.1:0-1296 GCA_035628535.1 Flavobacteriales bacterium
TCTCGTGGCACCGACAAAAATGGAGGTGTACGTGGCTAACGCTGATGGCAGCGATGTAAAACAAATTACAACGTTAGGACAGGCTAACTGGGCACCAAACTTCCTAAATGACGGACGAATTATCTTCTGCAGCAACCACGAATACAAACGCGGTTTTCCATTCAACATGTACCTGCTTAACGCGGATGGAAGCGGGATGAAAAAAATCAGTCACGACAAGGGTTTTGATGCGTTCCCGATGATGAGCCCCAACGGGAAAAGAATCCTGTTTTGCAGTAACCGCAATAACGGTGGGACAAGAGACACAAATGTATTTGTTGCCGATTGGGTGGATTAAGAGTTGATGAACTGGCCTTCATCCAATTGAACTTCGGTCGTGTTCTTCTCCCGAATCATTTTTTTGATGATCGCAATCTGGCCCAGGTGATAGTGCATGTGCTCAATGATGCCGGTTAAATTGCGATAGTAGCTGCCATATTTTTCATCAGCAAAGGTTTCGCCCAATTTGTCGGCCGGAAGCTTCTCAATCATCCGGGCAAATTCTTCGGCATCTGTCCATGTTTTTTGCAGGAGTATTTGCCAGTCTTCCGCAGACTGAATCGGGGGGTGGTCGAAGCTGTACTTATCCTTCGCTGTTAATGGCTCGCCACGCAATACCTGCGTCACAGCACCCACGTAATAAGCCGTATGATAAACCAGGGTAACGATCGTATTTAACGATCCGACCTTGGTTGTAGCTTCCTCCCAGGTCACGTCAGCTACAACATCTTTTAAATTAACAGCGGTCCAGTTACCGCCGAAATGAACATCGCGAAACTGTTTTGCAATTTGTTGCTGCACATTCATAAAATTGGCTTTGACGGTTTATCAGTTCCTCGAATTTAAACAATTGCCCGGAGAGAATTGCCGGGGCTAAAAAGCAAAGTGAAACAGTCGCTAACAAATGATCATTTTTTTGGCTAATTTAGGCCAGGCAAGGCTTTGATTTGTGCACTGGTTTTTTCGACAAATCAGCACACAAATCGAGTGCTGTCGATTAACATTTTTCCTACCAAAAACATCACTTATTTCTGTCCAGTTTTCTGTATCTTGTACCATCAAATTTTTTTTACGATTTAATTTTTGAGCACTATGATTAAAATGCAAGTAATCGGCAATCTGGGTAAAGATTGCGTTGTTAACACGGTTAACGGCAAGAATGTTATCAATTTTACAGTGGCCCACACTGAAAAGTACCGCGACAGCCAGGGCAACAACCAGGAAAAAACAACCTGGGTTGACTGCGCCTAAGATCGG
>DASPJQ010000563.1:0-13674 GCA_035628535.1 Flavobacteriales bacterium
CATACCGGTTGGTTTTGGCATATACCTGGCCTGGTATTTCTGGTCAGGTATGCCGCAAAAAGACAAAGATCAGGTTTGGAATATTTTTTCACGTTTTAATTATTTATTTATCCTGTTATCGCTTTTGGCTTGCTGGATCAGCCATTACAGCCGCGCCCTGCGATGGTCGTATATGCTTGAGGCGTTAGGCCACAAAACCAACAAATGGAACAATTACCATGCTGTTATAACCGGGTATTTCATGAACATGCTTTTACCACGCGCTGGCGAAATAAGCCGTGCAGGCGTTATTGCCCGTTATGAAGGAATACCTTTTGAAAAAGCGTTTGGTACCATTATGGCTGAGCGGGTAATTGACCTGATTATTTTTATTGCTTCGGCTGTGGTAACCCTTGCCTTGCAGGGAGAAAAATATCCATTAATGATTGACAAATACAACGAATTGAAACGCCACTATGCTTCCGAAAAAAGTTCCCTTGGCCTTTATGTCCTTATTGCACTTGCAGTGATTTGCCTGGCTTGCGCCCTTATGTATTTCAGGAATGAAAAATTCCGGAAAAAAGTAAACAGCGTACTGCGCGGATTCGGTGACGGTTTGCTGACAGTGGTTCGCCTGAAAAAAAGGTGGCAGTTTTTGGGACATACCCTGCTTATTTGGAGCATGTATCTTACCTTGTATTGGGTTGTTTTTTTAGGCATTCCTGAAACGGCTGATATTTCACCAAAAGGCATGCTATTGGGTTTTCTTGCAGGCGGGTTGGCCATTATTCTTGTGCCTGGTGGCATTGGAATTTATCCTGTTTTTGTAGCAGCCGCCCTTTCATTTTACTGTTCCGATTATCCGGTTTTGTACGGCCTGGGGTGGCTGGCATGGATAAGCCAAACCATTTTAATTGTGGGAGCCGGTGTAATTTCTTTGTATCTTGTGCCTAAATTAAACCGAAAAACTGCTTAATGAAGGGCTTTTCACCTGTTACGAAAATATATTCGCCTGAACAAATCGTACTTTATGCCAATAGCTACCGCATAAAAGGATGGACCGTTGGGTTTACCAATGGCTGTTTTGATATATTGCACAAAGGCCATGTGAGTTATTTGCACGAAGCGCGCTCACGCTGTTCAATGCTCATTGTTGCGGTTAATTCCGATGCATCGGTTAAAACACTTAACAAAGGCCGTAACCGTCCAATAAACAATCAGGACGACCGTGCTTTTGTGCTCGCTGCATTGTCGGCCGTTACAGCCGTTACATTTTTTGATGAAAGCACACCGCTTTCGCTTATTCAACAAATAAAACCCGATTTTCTTTTTAAAGGTGGCGATTATGACGCCTTGGTTACCGATAAAAACAACCCGAAATACATTGTTGGCAGCGATTTTGTAAAATCGTATGGAGGCCTGGTGGTCACCATTCCGTTTGTGGAAGGTTATTCGACTACGGCCATCCTTGAAAAAAACATTTAATCTCATTTACTGATGACCACCGGCACAGTTATAAAATCAACCGGCAGCCGTTATACGGTACGTGATGCCCAGGGAGATTTTATTGAGGCCCTTGTTAAAGGCAAGCTGCGCCTTACATTAAACCGCAATACCAATCCGATTGCCGTGGGCGATAAAGTGACCCTTGAATTGCAGGACGACAACACCTATGGTATTACCGGGGTTTTGCCACGAAAGAATTACATCATCAGGCGATCAACCAACCTTTCAAAACAAACGCATGTAATAGCTGCCAACCTTGACCAGGCCTTGCTGCTTGTGACTACACAAAATCCCTTTACCCCGTTGGGATTTATTGACCGTTTTTTACTCACTGCCGAAGCGTATCACATTCCTGTAATAGTGCTGTTCACCAAATGGGACCAGTATTCAGTACAGGAACAGGAGAAAACAAAAAAATTGATTGGGGTATACGAAAAAACAGGCTATACGTGTCATACGTTCTCAGTTAACGATCCTGAAACAGGTTTTTTAAAAAACATACTCAAAGACAAAACCACGCTTATAAGCGGCCACTCAGGCGTTGGAAAATCAAGCCTTATTAATTGCATACAGCCCGGGCTAAAATTAAAGACGGGCGAAATTTCGGTTGCGCACAAAAAGGGAACGCATACCACCACGTTTTACGAAATGTTTGAACTCAGTTTTGGCGGAGAAATAATAGACAGTCCCGGTATTAAAGGATTTGGCGTTGTTGAAATTGATAAAAACGAGTTGTCACATTATTTTCCTGAAATGCGAAAAGCACTGGTGAATTGCAAATTCAACAATTGCCTGCACATTGACGAACCGAAATGTGCCGTTAAAGAGGCCGTTGAAAAAGGCGAAATTGCTTTTCACCGGTATAAAAACTATTTAAATATTTATTATGACCGGGAAGCTGATGATGAGGCCATGTATGATTAAATCCAGGAAATTTTGAATAATGATATTTTGGATAGTAAAACATATTGAGCATTGGTAAAAATAATATTGAATCTGAATTTTAATAATATGATTTGATCTGAAAGAGAATTTTATATTTCATTATTTGAAGTCTCATTGTCCAAAATAATAGTATGAAAGCGGTTCTGCAACGGGTATCCAAAGCATCTGTGACAGTTGATTCCAAAATCATCAGCTCCATACAGCATGGCCTTTTGGTTTTGCTTGGCGTAGAAGATGCCGACACGGGCGAAGACGGTTTGTGGCTGGCCGGAAAAATAGCACGCATGCGTATATTTGCCGATGACCAGGGCATAATGAACAAAGACGTTACTGAAGTTGCCGGAGAAATTATTGTGGTAAGCCAATTTACCCTGCATGCTTCAACCAAAAAAGGAAACAGACCCTCGTACATTAAAGCTGCGCGTCCCGAAAAAGCCATACCTTTATATGAACAGTTTGTAGAACAATTAAAAACCGAATCGGGGGTCAATGTATTGACCGGGATTTTCGGGGCCGATATGAAAGTGGAATTATTAAACGATGGTCCTGTTACCATTGCTATTGACAGCAAAAACCGGGAATAATTAATTGCGTTATTTTGTTAACATATCGTTTTCAGGAACCTGTTACCACGGATGGCAAAAACAACCCAATGCTCAAACCGTGCAGGCCGAAGTGGAAAGGGCACTGGGATTGCTCACCGGCAACAACCAGGTGGAAACTACAGGATGCGGCCGTACAGATACGGGAGTGCATGCGACCTGTTTTTATTTTCACGTTGATTTAAAAGATTTAAAATTCAGCCTTGAGAATTTAAAATTCAAATTGAACCGGCTTTTACCGGGCGACATTGCCGTGATGAAAATTTACGAAGTAGATCCTGAGGCACACGCCCGCTATGATGCCACATACCGTAAATACGAATACCGGGTGCATCACCAAAAAAATGCATTCATTAACGAATCATCCTCCTTCCTTCATAAAATACCCGATTATGCAAAAATGAATGAAGCCGCTAAAATTTTATTTGCCCACAATGATTTTGCCAGTTTTTGCAAAGCCCATGCCGGCTCACAAACCACTATTTGCAAAATTGAGGAAGCCGAGTGGAGGGAATCGCGTATGGGCTGGACATTTCACATAGCGGCCGACCGTTTTTTGAGGAATATGGTACGCGCTATAGTGGGCACCCTGCTTGAAGTAGGATACGGGAAAATGTCCCTTAATGAATTCAATGAAGTAATTGAGTCCAAAAAAAGGACCGAAGCCGGGGAGTCGGTCCCTGCCCACGGTTTATTTCTGACACAGGAAAAATATCCATACATCAATGGCTAAACCATCAGGAAAAGCAATTGACTGGAATAACCTCAAACGGCTTGCGGGTTACGTTAAGCCTTATAAGCGGTTACTGTATCTCACCATTTTATTTATTATTTTATTATCCGTAGTGGCGGTCATACGGCCCTGGTTATTGTCAAAGGCCATTGATGAACAAATTTTGCGCTCAAAAAATATTTCCATGCTGGTTACAGTTTGCGTAATTGTTGGCGTTTTAATTGTGCTGGAAGCATGTTTGCAATATTTTCAATCGCTGCTTTCGGGAAAACTTGGACTTTCGGTAACGGCCGATTTGAGGAAACATATATACAACCATATTATAAACCTACGGTTGAAATATTATGATAAAAACCCGATTGGCATGCTGGTAACGCGCGTGGTGTCGGACATTGAAACGGTAAACGATATTTTTACCGAGGGGCTGATTATTATTTTTGGTGATTTGCTTAAACTCATTGCCGTACTTGCCATTATGTTTTATACCAACTGGTTGCTCACGTTGTATGTCCTCATTCCAATTCCCCTTTTGCTTATTGCCACCAATATTTTTAAAAACGTAACCCGCAAATCGTTCCAGGACGTACGGGGTGAAGTAGCACGCATAAATACTTTCGTGCAGGAACACATAACGGGAATGGCACTTGTGCAATTGTTCAACCGGCAGGACAGCGAGTACCAGAAGTTTGATGAGATCAATAAAAAACACCGCGATGCGCACATCAGGGGAGTAATGGCCTACTCCATTTTTTTTCCGGTGGTTGATATTTTATCGGCCATGTCACTGGGTTTCCTTATATGGCTTGGCGCCTCACAGGCCATTCAGCAACAATTAAGCCTTGGCGAACTTGTGGCATTTATCATGTACATTGGCTTGTTGTATCGCCCTATAAGACAATTGGCCGACCGTTTCAACACCCTGCAAATGGGCATGGTTGGTTGCGAACGTGTTTTTAACGTTTTGGATACAAAAGAATTTGTTGAACAACAAAATGCCCGGGAACCTTCAGCCCACGAAATTCATATAACATTTGATGAATTAAAGTTCGGTTATAATACAGGGTCTACCGTTCTGAACGGGATAAGTTTTGAAGTGGCCAGTGGAACCACCACTGCACTTGTTGGCGCAACCGGTTCAGGTAAAACCAGTATAATTAGTTTGCTGGCCAGACTGTACGAATACAATTCGGGTTCCATTAAAATAAACGGCATTGAAATACGCAACATAAGCGAAACCTGGCTGCGTACCAATACCGTTTTTGTTTTGCAGGAGGTTAATTTGTTTGCCGATACTGTATACAACAACCTTACGCTGTTTAATCCTGCCATCACAAAACAACAGGTTATTGAAGCCGGAAAAAAATTAGGTATACATGATTTCATCATGCGGCTTGAGGGCGGGTATGATCATTTCCTGGCTGAGCGTGGGAATAATTTATCATCGGGCCAAAAACAATTGTTATCTATTTTACGCGCGTATGTACACGATCCGCGCCTGTTGGTGTTTGACGAGGCCACTTCTTCGGTTGATTCGGAAACCGAGCACATTATTCAACAAGCCATTACTGAACTTACCAGGAACCGTACGTGTATTATTATTGCTCACCGGCTTTCCACCGTGCGCAATGCCGATCAGATTATTGTACTGGATAAAGGCAATATCGTTGAAAAAGGAACACCCTCCGAATTGTTGAAAGCAGCAGGCGTGTATGCACGTTTGTATAAAATGCAATTTGAGTTTAGTGAATAGTTGTTGGCTGTGTATTGCCAGCAGTGAAATTCATCAATTTTTATTTAACCTTTTGAGCTGGTTACGGATATATGAGCTACCGGGAAGCAAAGACCTTTGTATCCGGCTTGCGTAATTAATGCTATCAATGATTTCGCGCTGCTTTTCCTCTACAATCATTTTTTGCTTTTCAATTTCCATGTTTTGCCTGGCCAGCAGCTCACTTGATTTCTTTTTTATGCGGTAAGCCCTGAAAATAAAAATACCCAATAACAACATGGCAATGGCCATGGCTGTTACACCATACCTGAAATTCTGTTCACGCAATAAATTTGATCGTGCCAGTTCTATTTCTTTTTTTCTTTTTTCAGTCTCATACTTTACATGCATTTCGTGCAATTGATCAACATTTTGAATTTTATAAAGCGAGTCCTTCAGGGCTGAGTATTTCCGTTCATAGTCCCATGCCTGTTTATAATTATTTTTTGCTGCATACGAGGCCGACATAAGCTGGAACAAAGCAAGACGCAATGTTTCGAATCCTTGTCCCGAAGCAATGCTAAACGATTTTTTGAAATATTCCATTCCTTCTTCAATTTTGTTTTGCTGCAGGCATATATGGCCTTTCTGGCAAAAACACAAAGCCTGCGTTATGACATCACCGGCTTTTTTTGACAAGTCATAGGCCTGGTCAATTACTTCCATAGCTTTGATATAATTTTCCTGGAAAAAATACACCTCAGCAATACTGGTAAGGGTAACAGCCACCTCGGCCGGACTTCCCGTTTCCTCAAGGTACTTGACCGAAAGTTCAAGGTTTTTCAATGCTTCGCCATATTGTTTCTGGTCTTTGTAAGCGTTACCAATATTTCCATATACACTGCCGAGCCCAAATTTGTCGTTCAGCAATTTTAAGAGATTAAGCGACTCTGTATAATAGATGAGAGCCTGGTCTCTTTGCTCAATATTCGAATAAACCACACCAACATTTACCAGGGTATATGCCACGCCAATTGAATCGCCCGCCTCTTCGGCCAGCTTGATTGATTTGAGGTAACATTTTATGGCTTTGTCATATTGACTAAGACCATCATAAAAACTCCCAAGACCGTTGAGTGCATCAGACTGGAGCAATTTATCCTTCAATTTACGCGCCAATTCAAGTGATTTATTGTAACATAATCGTGCAATATCAAATTGCGAAGTACTCAGGTAAGCGTTCCCAAGGTTTTGCTGAATAATGGCCTGGCCATACAAATCGCTTAATTTTTTTGCAAGGGCCAGTGCTTGCTCACCGTATTCTACAGCCACATTGGCGTCAACATCAGCATAAAGCCGGCACAGGGCATTCATGCACGACATGCGTACCGAATCAGTTTTTGCAGCGGCTAGATCTTTTTTATTTTTTTTTATCTCCTCGTTATGGCTTTGTGCGTTTGCACAAACTGCAATAAATGCAAAAAGAAACATCAACAATAAGCGCGATATGTACGTTTTATTCTCAGGCATGAATGTTCTTTAAACAAAAAAACCCATACACGTTGCATGGGTTTTTAGTTTTTACAATACTATTTTAATTGGCCAGTACCATTTTTACTTTATCAGCCGCTTCTTTCAACAATATGGCTGAATGCACCTGCAGGCCGCTGGCTTCAATCAGCCTTTTGGCTTCTTCGGCATTCGTGCCCTGCAAGCGCACAATAATCGGCACTCTAATGTTACCAATGTTTTTATAAGCGTCAACAATGCCTTGGGCAACACGGTCACAGCGTACAATTCCACCAAAAATATTTACAAGAATGGCTTTCACATTCGGGTCTTTCAAAATAATACGGAATGCGTTTTCAACACGCTCGGCATTGGCCGTTCCTCCCACATCCAGGAAATTGGCTGGTTCGCCACCCGATAACTTAATTATATCCATGGTGGCCATGGCTAAACCCGCACCGTTTACCATGCAACCTACGTTACCGTCAAGTTTCACATAATTAAGATCGTATTCGCCTGCCTCCACTTCAGTAGGGTTTTCTTCAGTAATGTCGCGCATGGCTTCATAATCCTTGTGACGGAACAAGGCGTTATCATCAAGGGTAACCTTGGCATCAACTGCAATAATTTTATCGTCACTTGTTTTTAAAAGCGGGTTGATTTCAAACATGCTTGCATCACAACCCAAATAAGCGCTGTATAATTTTTTAATAAACGAGCCGCACTCTTTGAATGCATTGCCAGTAAGCCCGAGGTTAAATGCCACATTGCGGCATTGAAAATCGGTAACGCCTACTTTTGGGTCTATTTCTTCCTTAAAAATCAAATGTGGTGTTTCAGCAGCCACTCCTTCAATATCCATACCACCTGCTGGCGAATACATGATGATGTTACGACCTGTTTCGCGGTTCAGGAGAATTGACATGTAAAACTCTTTAGGTTCCGAAGGGCCGGGATAAAACACGTCCTGTGCAATCAGTACTTTATTTACTTTTTTACCTTCTGGTGGTGTTTGGGGCGACTTAAGCATCATACCGATTATGGCGCCCGCTTTTTCTTTTACTTCGTCAAGGTTTTTTGCAACCTTAACCCCACCACCTTTACCACGACCACCGGCATGAATCTGCGCTTTGACAACATAAAACTGTGTGCCGGTTGTTTTATTGAGTTCTTTGGCCGCTGCAACAGCTTCATCAACGGTATTTGCAACAATACCTTCCTGAATGGCTACGCCAAAACTTTTTAAGATTTGCTTTCCCTGGTACTCGTGTAGGTTCATAATTTGCGTCTGATTTGACAGCCAAGTTACATTTATATCCCAAACGCGCAAAAAAAGTTATTCAGGATTCGGTCCAGGCCCGGCCAATGAAAAGGTCTTCAAATGCATCTCTAATGTCTTGAAAATGAAACCTAAATCCGGTTTTTTCCAGTTTAAGGCTAAGTGCATTACTTCCTTCGGTAACCAGTTTATGTCTTGAGCCATATAAAAACCATACGACCCAAACAGGGATCCGCAAACGGATCCAGTACCTGAATTTTCGTGGCTTTTTATTGCGGATTGGTGTAAGCCCATCCATGAATTCAGCAAAACGAACATGCATAGGTGCCACTACGTTATACGATCCCTTTAACTTATTTTCAACAGCAAATTTGTAGGCATGGCACAAATCATAAATATGCACCCAAGGCACCCGTTGTTTACCCGTGCCTATAATGGTTTTTACACCGAACATGGTAAGGGGCCTTACCATCATAGGTAGTCCGCCTTCATTGGCATCAAGCACCAAAGGTGTGCGTAAACAGGCTACAGGGCAATGGGATTCAAACAACTTTGCCGCTTGCTCCCATTTTACACAACACTGGCCAATAAAATCGGTCCAAGGCGGATCTTCTTCCGAGAAAGGTTCATTGACGGTTACCATGCCATAGTAGGATATGCCGGATGCCGATACAACAGCTTTTGGAAAAACATTTCGCCTGATGCATTCTTCATACAAAAAACGAATGGTGTCAACCCGGCTGTCAACAATGGATTTTTGCCGCTCTTCTGTCCACGGTTTATCCATTATACCTTCACCTGCCAGGTGGATAATATAAAATCCGTCAAACCCTTTGAGGTTAAACGCTCCTGGCTCAATGAAATTCCGCTTTACATCATACACCCAGGTTTTAACTCCGGTTTTTGAATTGGGGGTACGTCCAATGTGTTCAACATGGCAGCCCTTTTTTTTCAGCATCAGGGTCAAATGCGTTCCAATGAATCCCGAGCCTCCAGTTATTAAAATTTTATCCATATAGGCCAGAATGGTTTATTTTTACGGAATAAAAATACATTTAATATCTGGAAACACCCGCCAACTATAACAATTATATAACGGTTATTAATGAACAGCATGAATTAACTCCTTCATTGATTGAACAAATCAAAAAAGATTTTGGCACCCTGCTGGAGACAGATCCTGACATGGCTGTGTCCGCCTCCGTTTACCAATGCCTGTACGAATGGATTTATCCTGTTTTGGAACATGTTTACCGGAATGACAGGCAACGGTTCACATCGCTTATTTATACAATTGATGCGGCATTTATTAAGGATAAGTTCGGCCAGCGAAAAGAAAAAGAGCTGGAGCAATGGGTGCATGCGGTGCTTTTAAGGGAATGCCTGAAGGTTTTTATGAGAAATAATTATAAAATGTAAACAAGCGGCAGTAGCAGCGGCACAGGCAGCAGCCAAAGGAACTTCCTATCGAATCGTTTTTGAATATAACTGAAACCTCATTTTAAAGACAACCTGACAACAATCTATAGCATGTAGATTAATTATTTTTATCGTTGATTTCATGAACAATAAAGGTTTTAGAGATTTAAAGGTGTATCAAGAATCGTACGCTCTTGCAATGGAAATATTCCAGGATTCAAAGAAATTTCCAAAAGAAGAAACATATTCGTTAACAGATCAGGTCAGAAGGTCTTCAAGGGCTGTTTCTGCTATTATTGCTGAAGGGTATAGAAAAAGAAAATATCCAAAAAAATTTGCGTTAATGATGGTTGATGCAGATGGAGAAGCAAGCGAAACCATGGTTCATTTTGATTTTGCTTTGGATTGCGGGTACATTACAATTGAGAAACATAAAAATTACAGGATAAGGTACGAAGAAATCAGGTAAAATGCTGGGCAGAATGTCCGAAAATCCTGAAAAGTTCTTACCTAAAAATTAATTTAACATGCCCACTATAAACAGTCACTCAACTGCTTATTTAATAGCAGTTCTTCAAAAAATATTTTCCTGCCTGTCCGCCAGGGTTCCATATTACTGCTCCTGCCTGTGCCGCTGCCGCTTTTGAATTCATTTTTTTTACTAGTTTTGTCTCCCTATGAGTACCAACGAAGACAAACTAAAAAACGTAATCAGCCACTGCAAGGAGTATGGCTTTGTTTTTCCCAGCAGCGAAATTTATGATGGACTTAGTGCTACCTATGACTATGGGCAGTTAGGGGCCGAGCTTAAAAACAATATCCGTAACTACTGGTGGAAAAGCATGACGCAATTGCATGCGAACATTGTGGGAATTGACGCTGCCATTTTCATGCATCCTACCACGTGGAAAGCTTCGGGCCATGTTGATGCGTTTAATGATCCCTTAATAGATAATAAAGATTCCAAGAAGCGTTACCGGGCCGACCACCTCATAGAACAGCAAATTGCCAGGCTTGAACAGAAAAACGAAAAAGAAGTTGAAAAGGCAGCCAAAAAATTCGGGGAGAGTTTTGATGAGAAAATGTTCCGCGACACCAATCCGAACATCAAACGCAACAACGAAAAGATACTGAACATTGAGAGCAGGATGAAGGCAGCCCTGGATGCCAACGACCTTGAGGCCCTGCGCCAATTGATTGTTGACCTTGAAATAGTATGCGAAGTATCGGGAACGCGTAATTGGACCGAAGTGCGCCAGTTCAACCTCATGTTCTCAACTGAATTGGGTTCCGTATCGGGTGAATCGGCTACCATTTACCTTCGTCCTGAAACAGCTCAGGGAATTTTTGTGAATTTTTTGAACGTGCAAAAAACCGGCCGCATGAAAATACCGTTTGGTATTGCCCAAACCGGTAAAGCGTTCAGGAATGAAATTGTGGCGCGCCAGTTTATTTTCCGCATGCGCGAGTTTGAGCAAATGGAAATGCAGTTTTTTGTAAAACCCGGAACCGAAGGCGAATGGTACGAGACCTGGAAAAATACCCGTATGCGCTGGCACCATGCGCTGGGATTGGGACCTGAAAATTACCGTTTCCATGATCATATAAAACTGGCGCATTACGCCAAAGCCGCCTGTGACATTGAATTCAATTTCCCCATGGGCTTTAAAGAACTGGAAGGAATCCATTCGCGCAGCGATTTTGATTTAAGGCAACACGAAGAGCACAGCGGAAAAAAGCTGCAGTATTTTGACCCTGAACTGAACGAAAGTTATGTGCCCTATGTGATTGAAACGTCAATAGGTCTTGACCGTATGTTTTTGGCCTTGCTTTCAAACGCTTATACCGAGGAGAAGCTTGATGACGGCAGTGAACGCGTGGTGTTGCGCATACCGCCTGCACTCGCCCCGGTTAAAGTGGCCATTTTACCACTGTTGGCAAAAGACGGGTTACCAGAAGTTGGTGAAAAAATATTTGACGACTTGAAATTTGAATTCAATTGTTTCTACGAAGAAAAAGATGCCATTGGAAGGCGTTACCGCAGGATGGATGCCATTGGTACTCCGTATTGCATAACTGTAGATCACCAAACGCTGGAGGACCAGACCGTAACCATTCGCGAGCGCGACAGCATGAAACAGGACCGCATTCCCGTTTCGGCCATCAAAGACGTGATTGCCGAAAAAGTAAATTTGACCGAATTGCTGAAGAAGATTTAGCATGATCACCATTCTTGCAGGCATACTGGCCATTGTGTTTTCAACCGTACGCATTTATTTGACCATACGCGAACGGCAGGAAAACGACCGGATTTTCAACCTTGAAAAACGCTTGCGTGCCTTTCAGCAAGCTCAACCGGGATCCATGCCTGCCGAGGGGAATGCCTTGTTAGATGAAAAACAATTGATTGTTTACCGCCTCAAAGCCTTTGCCAAAATCAAACGCATGGCCTTGTTCATGTCAATTTCATTGTTGGTTGTAAGCGCAGTGTTTTTAGTGATTACGATCGTAAATCGCCCATGAGACATTATCAATAATTCTTTGAACCTTAACAATAAATCGTGTAAAAGGTTACCCTTTTGCTTTTTTGATATTAATAAGAAAAATCATGAAAGTTTGTTGCACCACAATCTTTACCATTCTGGCTTTATGCATGCCTATTATTGGCCGGGCCGATGCAACACCCTTTAAACCCGATGTGCATATACATTTCATTTTTACTGACGGGATGAAATACGCCATCATTGACAGCCTATATATTTTGCATTATAAATACGCGCAGGAAAAACCCGACACACTTTATGATTCGAAAGAAAATGAAGACCCTTATTCAGAGGTAAACTTGTCTTATTACAACCAAATTATACGGCTTCATGGCAGGCAACCTTACACGTTCAAGGTTTTTATGCACATGAACAACGAGTGGGTTGAGTCACCCTGGCTGTACAATTATAGTCTTTGGGCCGATTACAGGTTAACTGTAACAAATAACAGGTTAATCAACAGTACCCGTTTTTTCAAAACAAGCTGGATAAATTATTTCATTGCGTTATTTATAACCATCGGTTCAGAGTTGTTTGTATTGTTTATAATAACAGCATTTGGCCGGTTAAACAAGCGTATAATGACATACTGGATAATTTTCAACCTCATTTCACATCCCATTCTTTGGACACTGATTGTTTACACGCCCATAAATGTTTTGAATGGCGAGTGGGTTGTAATAGGGTTGGAAAGCATCGGATTAATCTTATTGTGTAGAAAATACATAAGCCCTGTTCCCGCAATTTTACTAAGCATTTTCCTTAACGGTGTAAGCTTTATAGGTGGCGGAATCCTGTACATGATGTTTTCGGTACCCTGTTAAATAAAAAAGGAACCTTTACAGATTCCTTTATATCTCTTTATCCAACATCGCTATATCTAAAATTCCTCTACTGCTTCACAATCCTTCCGCTAAATCTTCCGTTTGCTGTAATCACTTCGTACATGTAAATACCGTTATCGTAATTACTCAAATCAAAATGGTTGTAACGGCCCGTACTGGTCCTGTTGTGCACCATGCGTCCGCTCATGTCACGAATAACAATTTTTGCATCCTGGCCATTCCCTAAATCAATGGTAAACGTTCCCGTATTCGGGTTCGGATAAACGTTCACGGTTGTTTGCACAGGCTGTGCAGCTACCGAAACAGGAAAATCGCCTTCGGTAATGTTTACGAACTGGTCGGCTGCAACGTTCAATAAATTATCAATGGTACCGCTTGGCCACACAACAATAACCGAATCAACAGTGGTGTTTGAGCCCAAGCCAAAATGCGCATCAAAACTGTTTTGGATCCCGTAAGCTTCGCCTGAACGCACCTCGCGTGTTTGAATACCCCAGGGACCGAAAATTTTAACCTTGGCGCCAATACCCATTTTATTGCTGGTTGTACCGGTTAAGTGGAAAGTCACAAAGTGATTGCCATTCGAACAATTATTGATCCACAATT
>DASPJQ010000564.1:0-3249 GCA_035628535.1 Flavobacteriales bacterium
TATTCCCGGTATCACGAATAACACCGCTCTCAATCCATACAAATTCATCGGCAAGGCGCACGGCCTCATCAAAGTCGTGTGTGATTAAAATTATTGTGCGCGGGTTTCGTTTTTGCAATTCTTCCACATAGGCATACAACGATTGTTTTGTTACGTAATCCAATGAAGCAAAGGGTTCGTCCATTAGCAGTACAGGCGGTTCCAAAAAAAGCGCCCGGCACAACCCGGCACGCTGTTGTTCCCCACCCGAAAGTTCATACGGATATTTTGTTTTATATGAGAGCGGGAGCAAGCTGATGTTCATGAGTTCATTCACGCGCGCGTTCATCTTTTCTTTAGCCATCCCGGTAATTTTTCCAGGTAATGAAATGTTTTTTGCAATGTTCATATGCGGAAACAAGCCCGTATGCTGAATGACAAAACCGGTTTTTAACCTTAGCGAACGCACATTTTCATTGTTCACCCAATCGCCTCCAATGAACACGTTGCCTGTCTGAGGTTTTATTAAACCGTTTATTATTTGCAGCAAGGTTGATTTGCCGCTGCCGCTGCGGCCCAAAACCACGGTTATTGCCCCGGGTAAAAACGCGTATGATACCCCGTCAAGTACTTTTTTGTCTTTATAAGCATATTCAATATTTTGAAGATGCATTTCGAGGCTTTCCATGAATTTAAATATAGTTATTCCACGCTTTAACCTTATACTATTCGGTCTTAAAGGGGTACAAAAAGGGGTACAAATCGTTAAAGAAACGTTAATGGTTGTTTTCAAATCACTTTGCAGCAAGCATTTGCGTGAATTTAACAAGACGTTAACAGTTTAAAAAAAAAATCGTGGCATGTTAATTGAAAAGCTTGAGTCAAATTTAAAAATCATGAAAAATATCTACCAAATCATTTTTATTGCATTGTTTGGAATTAACACTGCAGTAGCACAATCAAGTTCCAATATTGTTATTTTTTCGGAAGACGGGGAGCCGTTTTTCGCTTTTGTTAACGGTGTCAAACAAAACACAACAGCCGAAACAAATGTAAAAATTTCAGGGGTAACCAGCGAATCGTTCAACTTTCGCATAGTTTTTGCCAACCCGGGCAATGACCCCATTTCAAAAAACCAGTATTTGGCTTTTGGAAGTGAGTATACGTTTAAAATCAAACGTGACAAAAAGGGAAAAATGGTGATGAGGCTCTTTGGCCAGGTTGAACTTGCACAGTCGGTATCAAATCCAAATACCATTGCATACCATGCCACAGAACTTCCTTCAAATTCAACTAACACTACCCAGAATTCAAGCGGAAGCACCTGGTCAAACGATCAGAACAATAACGGTAACAGCTCTACTGTTGTAAATGGCGGAAGCAGTTCAACCACCACAACCGAAACGGTACAAACAACAACTACCATAACCAACGGGAATGGAGCCAACGGCAATATAAATGTCAACACGTCAGCCAATGGCTCTTCAGGTTCAACGGCCAACAATGAAAATGTTAATTTCAACATGAATGTTGGAGGAAATGGTTTAAACGTGGATGTGAGTGTTTCGGGCAATGCAAATGGTACGCAGGGGATGGGAACCGAAAACACGAATATAAATATGGGCATAGGAGGAGAAGGGACAAACAACAATATTTCTACTACCACTACTACCACCACCACAACAACCAGTTCATCATCATCGGTAAACGGGAATGCAAATTGGAATACAAACACAACAGCCGATCCTAATTATAGCAGCTATAATACAAATACAACTTATCAATCAAACACATATAGTGGTTCATGCAGTTTTCCTGCTGATGATGTTTCATTCGACAAAATAAAATCAAGTATTGAGTCAAAACCTTTTGAAGACACTAAAATGTCAACCGCAAAACTGGCCACCAAAAACACCTGTCTTTCCACCGCACAGGTAACCGAAATTGCAAAAATGTTCATGATGGACGAACAGCGCCTGGAATTTGCAAAATACGCATGGGATTACACAACCGACAGACAAAACTTTTACCAGGTAAGCGAGGCCTTCTCATTCGATTCAACCACCACTGAACTGAACAAATTCCTGGAGACGAAGTAATATTGACCGCATAATATGTTAAAGCCTTTGAAAATCAAGGGCTTTTTTATTTGCATGCCTGGTGTAAATCCCCGTTTTTTACCCCTTGCCTCATTAATTTTTCTACCTTTGCCCAATTTTTGAAATGCATGAATAATTCCACCGATAAATTCATTGGCGAAGGCCTAACCTACGATGACGTATTGCTGGTGCCCGCCTATTCAGAGGTGCTTCCCCGTGAAGTTAGCCTTAAAACCCGTTTTTCACGCAATATTGCACTTAATATTCCCGTGGTTTCGGCCGCAATGGACACGGTAACTGAAAGTGCATTGGCCATTGCACTGGCGCAGCAGGGCGGCATTGGCGTCATTCATAAAAACATGACCATTGACCAGCAAGCTGCAGAGGTGCGCAAGGTAAAGCGGAGTGAAAGCGGTATGATCCAGGACCCCGTTACACTTCCGGTAACCGCAACCATGGGCGATGCCCTCAAGTTAATGGCCGAAAATAAAATTGGCGGTATTCCGGTAGTGGATGCAAACAGCAAACTGGTGGGCATTGTTACAAATCGTGACCTGCGTTTTGAAAAAAACCACAGTAAGCCTGTGGCGGAAATTATGACGTCTGAAAACCTCATTACTGCTACTGAAAGTGTTGACCTGGTTAGTGCCGAAGCCATATTACAGGCGAATAAAATTGAAAAATTACCCGTAGTTGACAAGCAAAATAAACTGATCGGGCTTATTACCTTTCGCGATATTATTAAGCTCAAGGAACAACCCAATGCCTGTAAGGACCACCTGGGCCGTTTGCGTGTTGCTGCGGCCGTTGGCGTAACACACGATACGCTTGACCGGATAGCAGCGCTTAAAAATGCAGGTGTTGATGCTATTGTAATAGACACCGCACACGGCCATTCAAAAGGCGTAATTGAAATGCTGAAAAAAGTGAAATCAACGTTCAGCAACCTGGAAGTGGTAGTTGGAAACATTGCCACGGCCGAGGCTGCAAAAGCCTTAATTGCTGCCGGAGCCGATGGAATTAAAGTGGGCATTGGCCCGGGGTCAATTTGCACAACGCGTGTTATTGCCGGTGTAGGCGTACCACAACTAACGGCTGTCATGATGTCGCTTAAAGGAACTGAGGGAAGCGGAGTTCCTCTGATTGCCGATGGTGGAATCAGGTTTACGGG
>DASPJQ010000565.1:0-2792 GCA_035628535.1 Flavobacteriales bacterium
TTCACAAAGCTTAATAAAATATTCAATCTCGACCAGCACACGGTATTTGTGCAGGGCGCCTTCTGAAAAATAATGGGCAAGTTCTTTCACCAGGCCGCGGTACCTGCCGTCAACAGGCGAAATAGCAAAAATTGAACTAAACAACATAGGGTATGTTAAGGCCCAAAGGTAACAATCTTTTTTTTCTTATCTTGGAGGCTTGAGAATATGCAGTTTCTAAAGCATTTTTTTTACGGTATAATCAGCTACTTTAAAGCCATAGCCTTTATTGCCAGGCACCAGCTATGGTTCTATTTTGTGATCCCGCTGGCTTGTTCATTGCTGTTGTTTTACTGGGGCTACCTGCTCATGAGTGACGTGCACGGGTACCAGCTGGGAAACCCCAACACCATCAGGGAACTTATGTGGGAAATGATCAAAATGATTTTGCTTTATACCCTGGCTGTTGTTTCCATTGAGTTGCGCAAATACATTGTGTTAACGGTGCTGTCGCCTTTATTGGGACGCATAAGCCTGCAAACCGAGGAACTGTTAACCGGTAACCAATACAAATTCTCGTTTGCACAATATTGGAATGACACAAAAAGGGCCATTCGTATCATTTTTGGAAATTTAGTTATCCAATACGCCATATCACTTGTTTGGATAATCATATCTTTAATTTTCAGTGATTTGCAGCAATTTACCAGCGGGGTGCTCATAGCCATAGGTTTTTATTTTTATGGTTTTGGAATGATGGATTATGTAAACGAACGCAGGCGGCTGAACATTGATGAAAGTGTTGATTTTGTGCGTAAACATGCTGGTTTTGCTATAGGTATAGGAAGTGTTTTTTCATTGCTTTTCCTCATACCGTATGAAATTGGCGTGACATTTGCCCCTGTTTTGGCAATAGTGGCTGCCACCATTGGCATGCATGATCTGGTAGACCTGCGAAAAAATAAATTTGCAGTAAAGGAGGCTTAAACTTAAATTTGATAAAAACTGAACTTATGAAGAGTGTACTGATACCGGCCTTCCTTTTTTTCGCGGTTGCCGTTTCAAAAGCCAATGTTGTTTCAAGGCCCGACTCAACGCTCAACTTGCTTGATAAAGGCTTAATCATGAATAAACTTATACAGGTCAAAGATAAAATTGATTTACGCGATTACCGTGGCGCACTTCAAATGTGCAGGGAGATTTTAACCGAAGATAAAAACAACGCCACCGCACATTACCGCATGGCCGAATGTTACCTTGAAATTTTTGAATACGACCTGGGCCTTGACGCCTATTCAAAGGCCATTGCTGCCGATCCCGGGGTAAACAAGGATGCCGATTACCTTTTTGCAAAATTGGCGCATCGTGCGGGTAAACTTGAGCAGGCGCTTGAGGCCGTAACCCGTTATAAAGCCACCCTGAACGAAAAAGAAATCAAACAATATGAGGTTGACCTGAATGAGCAGCAAATCAAAACAGCCATGGAGCTTGTTAAAAAACCGGTAAATGCAAAACCGGTTGAAATGGGTGAGAACATAAACAGCCACCAGGACGATTATTCGCCTATGCTAAGCCCTGATGGGAAAACCTTTTATTTGTGTTCACGAAGGCCGAGCTCAACCGGTTCAAACCTGGCCGGTGACTATAAATATTTTGAAGACATTTACACCAGTACTGTTGATGAGAACGGAAGCTGGCAAAAGGCCGAACCCCTGGATGGTAAAGTGAATACCGATGAGTTTGACAACTGCAATTATATTTCAAAAGACGGAACAATCATGTACGTGACATATAACGTTGACAAATTTACCAAGAGCAGTGATATTGCCATTGCCAAAATGAGCAAGTCAGGAAAATGGAACCTTGGTAAACCCATTAAATCAAAAGAAGTAAATACTACGTATTTTGACGCCTGTCCTACTTTGCCCGATGCCATGGACCAAATGGTTTTTATCAGTGACAGGCTGGGAGGCAGTGCAACAGGGACCTCCGATTTATGGAAAATTACCATGAACAACGGTGCAGCCATTGGTGTGCCGGTCAACCTTTCAAGCCTGAACACTGTTTACAATGAAACCACGCCTTGCTTAACAGGTGATGGTTTGTATATGTTCTTTAGCTCGGAAGGACACGGTTCTATGGGCGGTTATGATATTTTCATCACCAAATTTGTTGAAGGCAATTGGTCAACTCCGGTTAACCTTGGTTATCCCATCAATTCGGTTGATGACGATACGCATTTCAAACTATCGCCTGATGGGAAAAAGGGTTACTTCTCTTCAATACGCAGGGACGGTACAGGCGCACGTGATATTTATGAAGTGGATTTGACTTCCTACGATGTTTTTAGCCTGGTAAAATAAACATACGCATATGAAAGCTTTTTTAACGCTGTTGGTTGTTATGGTATACATGGGTGCGGGTGCACAAACGCAGCCTGATATGAACCTGCTTAGTGGAAAATGGAGCGTAATTAAAGGAACATATAAAGAAAATATACGCCCTAAACGCGCTGAAGAAGCAAAAACCGCTAACGATAAGGACCCTTTCAGGGGAAAACACTCCTGGCTTAGGTTGAACAATGACATGACTTTTGAGACAGAAGACACAAAGGGGTCCTGGAAACTGGAAAGTGAAACCGATGAGCGCAACGGCAATGTTTCATGGTTTGCCGTGCTGGACAATGTGCGTTACCTTATTTTGGTGCGTGACGGGTATATGAAACAGCGTATTGTGCTGGTGCGTGAAGTAGAGTACACCAAACGTTCAATGTGGACGCTTGAGAAAAATTGACACTGATTAATTAGCTGCAG
>DASPJQ010000566.1:0-9188 GCA_035628535.1 Flavobacteriales bacterium
ATAAAACCAAACGGCAATCAAAATACCAACAACACCAGGGAAAAAGAAAAAAGCATTGAAAACGAATTTGAAGTCGATTGCAATGCCGACCTGGAATACGATGAAGGTAATGATATAATTTATCATGCCAAAACAGGAAAACCTTTTACAGGCGTGTGCAGATCATATTATGAAGATGGTACTCCTGAAATGGAAACCCATTTTGTAGAAGGTAAAATTGACGGGAAATCTGAAAAAATGTACAGACCCAATGACAAAGGCCAGCAAATTTATGAATATGTATTAAACTACAATCATGGCTTGCCTGATGGCAATTGGGATTATTTTTATGAAAGCGGAAAAAGGGCCTGGAGTGAGCAATACAAAGGCGGATTCAAAGAAGGAAATTGCAATTATTACTACCCTGACGGCAAACCAAAAAAAGAAGAAGTATGGAAAGGCAACCTGAAAAACGGGAATTGCAAGGAGTATTACGAAGGCGGGAAAATCAAACAGGAAATTGAATACAAAGACGGAATCATGAACGGTATGTATAAAACCTATTACGATAACGGGCAAATACAGTACGAAGGCAAATACGTGAACGGGGTACAGGACGGTGAAATAAACATGTATTATCAGAATGGCCAAATGAGTTCGCAACTTTATTATAAAATGGGTGTTGAAGACGGAGAATGGAAAACCTGGTATGATAACAGCCAGGAACGCTCCGTTTGCAAATACATAAAGGGGAAGAAAGACGGTGACGCAAAAGAATTTTATAAGGACGGCCAGCTTAAAAAGGATGAAAAATGGGTCATGGGTAAACGTACCAGCATTGAGGCGTACGATGAATTTGGCAATAAATTAGATCCTGACGAAATAAAGGAGTAGCCTCTTTATACATTTCAAGAATCAGTTTTTATTTTCTTAAGACACTTATTATCAATATTTTAATTTAACACATAACTGACCATATTAGTCAGTTATGTGCAGTTGTTTTTGTGCATGTTATTATGCGCGCATACTTTTGAGTCATAAACTTAAACGTTATGAAAACAATTACCAAAACTTTAATCGCATCCCTTACAGCTGTTTTTCTTTCATCATGCAACATGGGTAAACATTATGCCAACATGCGCATTGACCACCATGATGAAGAGACCGTTCACGTTACGCTGGCTATAAATAAGCAGTCGGAAAAATCACCGGCCGTAACATATACTGCTGAAACAATTAATACAAATGTGGTTGGGAATACGGCCCCAGGCCCTGTATCGACCGCCATTAACCAGGTTCCGGAAAAAAAACCAAAACTAAAATCAGTTGGAAAGGGAACGGGATTTAAGACTGTTTGTTCTTCCTCACCGCTTGCTTCTAAAAAACCATTGGTTAAAAAAAGCAAGCTCAAAAAAATAAAAAGAAAACCGGTTGCTTCATCGGCCAAATACATTGATGCCGATGAAGAAAAAGCGAAAATAATACTTTTTATTGTTCTGGGCATAGCGCTTGCCATAATGGTGGGTACAGGGGTTTTTGGTCCGGTAGGCAGCGTATTGCTTGTGATACTTGCTGGCCTGGCAATATTATGCGCGGCTGCCATCGGTCTGGGGCTTTTAATTATGGGCTTTCTTGCCATGCTGGGTATGAACTTTTTTGAATAATCATAAAAAAACATCCATGAAAACCTTAACCATTTTTATAGCCGCCATGCTTATGCTGCAATCGTGCAACATGGGCCGGTATTATGCCACTATGCGAATTGGTCACGATGAGGATGACGTTTACAGCGCAAACCAATGCACAACAAAAATTAAAAACAAATCGCTTGCCGTGGCGCAAAAACAGGTTTTACCTGAAAGCAAAACCGATTCGCTGAAAGGCCAGATTGTTGTTCAGCAGGAAAAAATGCAGCCAACCATAACCTTAAAAAAATCACACATACCAACAGCACCGGTGCAACCTGTGGCTCAAAAAGTTCACACCCGTAAAACCTACACTGTATGCGTAAAAAAGAAAAACTTTTTTACCGTTCATAAGGCTAAACGCAAAATACAAAGGCAAATAAGAAAAAATGATTCCCTGGGCAATGAATTTGATTGGGGTGAATTTCTTACTGGTTTGGGCGAAGCGTTGCTGTTTGCAGGTTTAATCGTACTAATAATAGCCACCTGGGAAGCACTTGCCCCTTTTTGGATCATATTGGGGGTCATTGCGCTTATTGCATTGGGCATTGTAATTGGAATCGCCATCATAATAGGCAGTGTTCTAGATATAATTTTCGGGGGACTCTAAAAAACTAATCAATGAAAACACGCCATCAATTATTTTTTATTGCCTTTTTTTGCCTGCAATCGTGCAACATGGCCAGGCATTATGCCAACATGCGCATTAGCCATGAACAAATTGAACCGACAACCTTTATTTGCGCTGAACAGCATCACAACAAAACTGAACCCATATTGGTTGTTCATGATACTGCTTTTTATAGCCCAAAAATGGCTATCGAACAGGTTAACGCGGACCCTAAGCCGGATGAAAAGAAATTACCGGTGCTCAGCAAACGCCAAACCAAACGCATCATTCCCCTCAAGGACCAAACGCTTAAAAAAAGCAAACCACTTAAAAAGAAAAAAAGAAGCCATTTTCAAAAACAGATTATTCCAAACCTTAAAACACGAATGACATAAGCGGTATTGGAAGTGATCTTATCCTTCCGCTTTTAGGATTTGGGCTATTGGCATTCGTGCTTTATTTTATATTTAACGCATCAGGAACTGTATCAACAGGGGCCGCAGTTGCAACAGGCATTGGCAGTGGATTAATCGGCTTGCTAATAGGTATGGGAATTATTATTTTTGGAATCTTAAAAATTATTTATGGATAAACTGAGGAATTGTAAATTATAAATTTACTAACTCAGCCAATTCTTTTCCCACCAAACTCCCCAAGGCCACCCCCATTCCTCCCATGCGCACTCCGCAAAGCACATTCCTGGAAACGGGTTGTACGATGGTCTTTTTTTCACTGCCTACACCCATGGTACCGCTCCAGCGCATATCTATTTCAAATTGTTGGCCGGGTAAAATAATGTCTCTAAGCAATTGCTCAAGTTTATGCTGGACAAGCGGTGTAAGCCCTTTTTCGTAAGTAAATTCAGTTTCAAAATCCAGGTTGCGCCCCCCTCCGAATAACACGCGGCCGTCAATGTTCCTGAAATAATAATAACCCTGTTCATAATGGAAACTGCCTTTAAATTTTAAGTTTTCAACCGGCTTGGTAATCAATACCTGGGCACGCGCGGGCTTTACATCCAATAAGGGCAACAGTTTTTTGGCAAAACCATTGGTTGTGATGAGCAATTTTCCGCATGAAAAATCAGCGGCTTGCTGCGTATGTATATCAACGTTAGTTCCCGTATCGTGAAATGAGGTCACTTCAAGACCGAAATAAATTTTTACACCAAGGCTGCGTGCCATTTCCAAAAGCGATTTCATCATGTTCCCGGTATCGACCTGCCCCTCATAATTGTTTTTAATCATGCCGGCAATGCCTGAAAAACCGAAGCCCGGTATTTCATGGCTTGCATTGCTATAAACCAATTTCCCAATTTCAGCCTCAAAAACCCGGTTCAATGATGTGGATTGTTCCATATACCGGTCAAAAGTGTCCTTTTGGGTAAAAATTTCGTAACCGCCTGAAGCTTCATAACTTAAATTTTTATCACCCACTGTTTTACGCAATAAAGCCAGTCCATGAAATCTTTTTACGGCCAGGGTCAAAACAGTTTCAGCGGGCCATTTGGCCATATCATCAATAAGTTCCGAAACACTGCCAAAACAGCAAAACCCTGCGTTTTTGGTGCTCGCTCCATCGGGTAAAAAACCCTTTTCGATCACAATCACCTCGCTTTTAGGCTTTTGTTGTTTAATAAAAATGGCTGCGGTAAGGCCTACAATACCCGAACCCACAATGCAAAAATCAGGTTTATCAATAAAATGTTTGCGCTCCCAGTAACTAAGCATCGTCAAAACGGTTTAAGTAGTAAATATTTACGCCAAAAAAATGAACGAATTTAGGTTATATTTGTATATGGTATAAAGACCTGCATGTTGGAGCAACTTTATAACCTTGGGGGGAGTATCAAAATGGCAAGATTTACCAGATATTTTTTAATGGCTTTTATGGTTTTTTCGGGGTTGATTCACGCCCAGGATAAAAAACCACCCGTTCGCGTTGAAGGCAAACTAACCAATTTTATTACCAGCGCCAGTCTTTCCGGAATAAACGTGGAGGTGTATAAAAACGGCTCACTCATTGAAACCAAAACAACCAGTTCGGGCGGTAAGTATAAACTTTCCCCATTGGAACTGGATAATAAATACAAATTGGTTTTTACGGGTGGTGGAATGGTTTCGCGTTTCGTGGAAGTTGATCTAACAGGTATTGCCAATGAAAATATTTATGAAAAAGGATGGGACATCCCCATTGATATGCCTTTGGTTGAACGCCTGCCCAGCATTGATTTTTCTACGCTTGAACCAAGACGTACTTCCATAATCAAAATGAACAAATCAACCGGTGACCTTGACTGGAACTCGGGCGAAATTGAGACGTACCGTAAGGAAATGGAAAAACTGCTGAAGAAAATTGAAGCAGAAAAGAAAAAACAGGAAGAAGAAAAAGCGGCTACCGAAAAAAAATATACCGATGCCATGGTCGCTGCCGATGCGGCCATGAAAGCCAACGATTATAAAAAGGCTATTGATAAATACAAGGAAGCGCTTGCCGCCAATCCCACAAAAAAAGCCGAGGTTGATTCAAAGCTTACCTTAGCCGAAACCAAGTACAAGGAATTTGAAGGGCAGGCAAAACTCAAGGCCGAATACGATGCCGCCATGAAGGCGGGTAACGATAAACTTGCCGCCCAGGATTATGACAACGCCATTGCTTCATATAAAGAAGCTTTGACCAAAATTCCGAACGATGCCACAGCCAACCAAAAAATAAAAGATGCCGAGAATGCTAAAAAAGCAGGAGTTGATAAACAATTTACCGATGCCATAGCCAAAGCGCAAAAAGCTTTTACTGAAAAAGATTACGGCCAGGCAAAAAATTTCTACAATGAAGCCGCCAAAATAAAACCCATGGACCCTACTCCTGCCCAAAAAATAAAGGAGATTGACGAACTCATTAAAAAGGACATGGAGAATGAAACCAAATATTCAACATTCATTTCCAATGCCACCAAAGCCAACCTTGCCAAAAAATACGATGAAGCCATTACCAATTTTAACGAGGCCTTAAAAATCCGTCCAGGCGATGCCGAAGCCACCAAAGGTCTTGACGAAGCAAAAAAAGCAAAAGCTGCTGCCGAAGCCGAAGCTACCGCTACTGCCCAAAAGAAAAAAGAGTTTGATGATCTTGTTGCGAAAGGCGACAAAGAATTTGTTAGCAAAAATTACGAAGCCGCCATGAAATTTTATGATGATGCATTGGCAAAATTCCCTGATGAAGCTGTAAAGAAGAAAAAATTTGATGCCGAGGCCGCAAAGAAAAAAATGGATGAGGAACTGGCTGCCAAAAAAGCGGCCGATGAGAAAAAAGCAAACTATGATAAATTAATGGCTGATGGAAATTCATCGTTCAATGCAAAATCATACGATGCCGCTATTAAGAATTACCAGGATGCCCTTGCGACCGGTGTGAACAATGCAGAGGCACAAAAGAAAATTACTGAAGCTCAAACAGCAAAAGCAGCTGATGAAAAAGCTGCTGCCGCCAAAGCTGAAGCAGAAAAAAAGAAAGCGGAATTTGATGCAGCCATTGCTTCGGGCGATGGAAAATTATCATCAAAGGATTTTGCCGGTGCAATTGCCGAATACAATAAGGCGCTTGCTTTAAAGATTGACGATGGCCTTGCCAATGCCAAAATAAAAGCGGCCAACGATGCAAAAGCGTTAGCCGACAAAGAAGCTGCCGATAAGGCCCTGGCTGAAGCAAACGCTAAAAAGAAAGCCGATTTTGATGCCGCTATTGCTGCAGGCGATGGTAAATTATCATCAAAAGATTTTGCCGGTGCTGTAAGTGAATATCAAAAAGCGCTGGGCATGAAGGTTGACGATGTTGCAGCCAATGCAAAAATTAAAGCCGCCAACGATGCAAAAGCCGCTTATGACAAGGAACAGGCTGATAAAGCCCTGGCCGATGCAAATGCAAAAAAGAAAGCCGATTTTGACGCTGCTATTGCAGCAGGCGATGGAAAATTATCAGCCAAAGATTTTACCGGTGCAGTTGCCGAATACCAAAAAGCACTTGCGTTAAAGGTTGATGATGCTGCGGCTAACGCCAAAATAAAAGCAGCCAACGATGCAAAAGCCGCGGCTGACAAAGAGGCGGCCGACAAAGCCTTGGCTGACGCCAATGCTAAAAAGAAGGCGGAATTTGATGCAGCCATATCGACTGGCGATGGCAAATTATCAGCCAAAGATTTTGCCGGTGCCGTTGCTGAATACAACAAAGCATTGAACATGAAAGTGGACGATGCAGCAGCCAACGCCAAAATAAAAGAAGCAAACGATGCCAAAGCGGCCTATGATAAAGAACAGGCCGATAAACAAGCGGCCGATGCTGCCGCTAAAAAGAAGGCCGAATTTGATGGTTTTATAGCTGCAGGTGATGGGAAACTCGGCAACAAGGAATTTGATAAAGCAATTGCAGAATATCAAAAAGCGCTCGCATTAAAAATTGATGACGCTGCTGCCAACGCTAAAATCAAAGAGACCAACGATGCAAAAGCAGCTTATGATAAAGAACAAAAAGAATTGGCCGATAAAGCCGCTGCTGATAAAAAGAAAGCCGATTTTGATGCTGCTATTGCCGCGGGCGATGGCAGGTTAGGCGCAAAAGAATTTGACAAGGCCCTGGCCGAATACAACAAGGCTTTGGCGCTTAAAGTTGACGATGTTGCTGCAAACGCAAAAATTAAAGAAGCCAACGATGCAAAAGCGGCTTATGATACCGAGCAAAAAGATGCCGCTGCAAAAGCAGCCGATCTTGCCGCTAAAAAGAAACTATATGATGAAATAATGCCCAAAGCCCAGAAGGATTTTGATGCGGGAGAATTTAAAGCCGCTATTGAAAAATACAACAAGGCACTTGAGTATATACCGGGCGATAAAATTGCTACTGACCAGATTGCAAAAGCCGAAGCCAAACAAAAAGAAAAAGAAGAGTTTGCAAAACAGCAAAAGCAAAAGGTGCTTGATGCGGCCGACAAGAACTTTAACGATGGAAAATTTGCTGATGCAAAAGATTTGTACAACCGGTACCTCGCAATGGTACCTGACGATAGTTATGCTACAGGCAAAGTGAAAGAATGTGACAACAAAATCAAGGAAGCGGAATTAAATGCAGCCGAACTTAAAAAGAAGAAAGAGTTTGATGACATAATTGCTTCCGGTGATGGTAAACTTAACACAAAAGCGTTTGATGCGGCTGTAACGGAATACCAAAAGGCGCTTGCCACCAATTACAACAACGATGTTGCAAACCAGAAAATACAAGCTGCCAAAGACGCTAAATCAGCCTATGAAGCCGAGCAAAAAGCCTTAGCCGATAAAGCTGCAGCCGATAAAAAACAGGCCGAATTTAATGCTTTTATTGCAAGCGGTGACGGGAAACTCAATTCAAAGAATTTTGATGCTGCCATTGACGATTATAAAAAAGCGTTGGCTTTGGCTGTTGACGATCCTGCGGCAACTGCCAAAATTGAGTCGGCCGTCACGGCCAAAGAAGCGTTGGCCAGGGAACAGGCCGCAGCTGCCGACATGGCCGCTAAAAAGAAATTGTACGATGCTGAAATTGCCATCGCCACCAAGGATTTTAGTGCAGGTGAATTTGCCAAAGCCATTGAGGGATACAAAAAAGCGCTGGCCATCATTCCGGATGATAAGTATGCAGCTGAGCAGATTGCAAAAGCCGAAACTGAAATGAAAAACAAGGCCGATCAGTTTGCCGCACAATTACAAAAATTACTTGACCAGGCCGATAAAGATTTTAACGCTGAGAAATACACCGATGCAAAAGGATATTATGAACGCTACCTGAAATTAAAAGGCACCGACAGTTATGCTGAAGGCCGCATTAAGGAATGTGACACTAAAATAGCCGAACTTGAAGCCGCCAATAAGGAAAAAGAACGCATTGAAACAGCCTATAAGGATTTTATGACCAAAGGCGATGCAGCACTCAAAGCGAAAAAATACGATGATGCAGTGGCATTGTACGAAGGCGCTCTCAAAGTAAAAGAAAACGATGCAACGGCAACGGTCAGGATTGATGAGGCTAAAAAAGCCAAAGCCGATGCAATAGCAGCTCTTGATGCGGCCGCAAAAAAGAAACAATACGATGAATTCATTGCCAAAGCAAATCCTTTGTTTGACGCTGGCAGTTTCCCGGAAGCCGTTGTACAGTATAACCTGGCATTGGGTGTTATTCCTGATGACAAATTTGCCACCGAACGCATAGCGCTTGCCAACAAGCGGATGGAAGAAAATAAGAAAGAAGCTGAGGAACGAATCAATAAAATACTAACTGCAGCCGATAAGGAATTCAAAGCTGAGAACTGGAAAGACGCCAAAGACCTTTATTTACGTTACCTTGCCGCACGCAATAATGATAATTACGCCCAGGAGCAGGTAAAACTTTGCGATCAGAAAATGAAAGAGGCCGAATCACTTGCAGCCAACAAAGCGGCCGCTGAAGTCAAATACAAAAAATTCATGGAAGAAGGCGAGCGTCTTGGAGGCCTGAAGAAATATGATGACGCCATTGCACAGTTCACCAGTGCACTTGATGTGAAACCTGGCGATGCCACCGCCCAGGCACGCATTGATGCCATGAACAAAATGAAAAATGATTTGTTCAAAATGGCAAAAGAAAATGCGGCTGCAAAAGAAAAGAAAGCCGGATATGATGCTGCAATTGCACGGGGTAACGATGAGCTTTCGGCCACCAATTTTGACAACGCCATTGAAGCATATAAAGAAGCTCTTGGTTTTATGCCTGGCGATAAATTTGCTACCGACCAGATTAAGCGCGCCATGAAATTGAAAGCCGAAAAAGCCGCTTCATTTGAAAAAATGTATGGTGCGTTGATTACAAAAGCCAATGAACTTTTTGATGCAAAACTTTTTAAAGATGCAAAA
>DASPJQ010000567.1:0-22627 GCA_035628535.1 Flavobacteriales bacterium
TTTCACCGCCAGGCCGTATTTGTAACCGCAATCAATACTCAGTTGAATGGTTGAATCATTGTAACTCCCTAACGGGTACGAAATGGTGGTAGGAAAATGGCCGAGCATTTGTTCAATGCGTTTGCCTGAACCCAGCAATTCGTCTTTGATTTCGGCAGGATCGCTCATGGTACCCAACATGCAATGGCTGCGTGTATGCGAACCAATATAATGGCCTGCGGCTTTCAGTTGACCAACTTCGTGCCAGCTCATCATTAGTTCAGGAAGTTCTACATCGGCAAAGTCAGTTCGTATTTTTTCCAAAACGGCATTGCGTTGTTCATGTTTTAACTTCTTTAGCAGCGGCTTTAATTTTTTTACACAGTCATGGCGCGCTTTTGCATTGCTGAATTTTGCCGCACGCATGGGGACCGGAAGAAAATTAAAATCAAGATTTATCCCGGTGGCGTGGGTTGTGGCAAAACCATGCTCAAGTATATGGGTCCAGGTTGGAACATTGTTATCAATGCAACCGGTTACTACATAAAATGAGGCCTTGCATTTGTATTTGTCAAGAATGGGTGCAGCGTATTCCAGGTTGTCTTTATAGCCGTCATCAAAAACAATGGTGGCGAATTTTTCGCGTGTATGTAATTTTGGATAAGCAAGCAATTCTTCCAGCTGAACAACATAATAATGTTTTGTAATATATGCGATGCAATGATCAAAAAGGGCCACATCCATAGGATCCCATAACGCATCGCGCTTCGGATTAACCCGGTGAAATAGGAAGTTGCGGATCATTGTCCAACAAAGTTCCTGAAAAATAGCGGCTTACCCAAACTTTTTTAGATGTATAAATGCTGATTAAAGCGCTGGGAATTAAGAACCTTCAAATAGTTCAAGCGTTTAAAACCTTAAACTTACCAACAAAAGGCTGGTGAGCTTATGGCTGAAAACCTCAAACCTTAAAAAGGTCCCCGTGTCTGTTTTATGAATTGGAACCTCAAAGTATGAGACACGGGGCTTTTTGTTTAGTTGTTGTTGTAAAAATAAAGCGATAACTAAAAAGATTCAATACGAATAACACCGTAATTATTAAAAAATTGGGGGGTGAGAATTCGTTGTACATCGATGGATGGTGAAAGATTCGGTCTAATTTACAGGAGATTAAAAATAGTTGAACCGACTAAGTTTATAACATACTCACCGTTTTCAGGGATGCCTATCCTTACCAAACCCTGAAGTCCATCAGTATGTTTTCGTTTTTGAATGAGGGCTGTTGTTTGCCCTTGCTTAACTGGTAAACCTGCCTGCGCACGTAATCCTGAATTTCGTGCACACTTATAGCATTGTCTTTATTCGCGTCAGCGGCCATTGTTTTTAAACCGTTCAGTAAACAATAGGTAAATAAACCATTTTTCCATTCGGCACTTTCCATGGCGTATTCAGCACCACCGGCACTGCTTATAATGGTTGAGCCGGTACCTTCGTCAAGGTTGTTGTAAATTTCGCGCATAAGGGCGCTCGCATTGCTTAAGCCAATTGATTTGCTTCTCAAACCGGCACCGGCCGACCTGAACGAAACATCACCCTCAGACGTTTTTACAGATGCAAATGTTTCCACTTCGTCCTTATCCACCTCGCCACTTAAACACGTGTCAAAAAATATGAGCTTGCGCAATGCTGTTAATTGATCCAAAAGAGCTGTTAAATCGCCTTCTGACATTCCTTTTCCTGCCGGTGCATTAAAATCCATGTCATACGTACCAAAAAAATAATTCATATCGGCATCGCGTACGCCATGGCCCGCAATGAAAATAATGACAACGTCATTGGAACCGGCCTCTTTCAGGAAAGTGATTTCCTTTTCAATGTTGGCTTTGGTTACCTGCGCATTGGTAAGTGCATGGGTAAAAATTTTGGCAAAGGCCTGGTCCCTGGTTTTTGAATTGCTTCCCTTTCCAAAAAAATCAACCAGGTCATTGGCGTCTTTTGATGCGTAAGTTAAATTGAAACGGTTGTCTTTATATTCACTGGTGCCAATGCTTAACAAATAAAGATTGGGTTTCTTATTGGCCAGGTTTACCACAACCAGTTCTTCTTTGTCGCTTTCAATGCCGTTTTCATTGACCGCGCAATATTTTATTTTATTGGTGCCACTCAATAAATGTACCATAATGTTATGGTCGGTTTTGCTTCCGTCAATTTTATTCCTGCTTTCGCTGACAGGAACATCGTTAATCCATATGTTAATGCGTGAAACGGGACTACCATTGCCGTTGACCTTAAACTGCAGGGCCAGTTCAGGGCTTATGGTATTTGATTTTATTTCCTGGCGATTGGCAAGTGAAATGGTTGGCGGATTTTCAGCTTTACCCGTTTTAACGCCCAATTTTTTTATACGCCTGTCATAAGCAAATTTGTAAGCGTTCACCAGGTTTTCATTGGCCATACCGATTGATTTTAATACCAGGTCGGGCCGGTTGTAGCTTAAATCAATGTTTTCAAGTGAATAAACGGAACTGCCTTCGGTAATCACAATTTGCCGGGCCGCTTCCTTAGTGGCCATGTAATAGTTATCAGGGGTGTAAACAATCATGCCATCTTGCTGCGAAGCCAGCAGGTTAAACAGCAATTGTTTTTTATTTACATCATAAACGCGTACAAGCCCGTCTTCGGCCGAGGTGGCCAGTTTGTTCCCGTCAGCGCTAAAGGCCATGGAATACATCATGCCGTAACTGTTGTCAATTTCGTAAGCAGTGGCATAGTTATCAAGATCAATAACCGATATTTTTTTATCGTGCGAAATAACCATGTATTTCCCGTTTTTTGAAATGTCAATCATGTCGGCATGTTTGCCCCCAATGGCAGTATTTAGCAATACGTTTTTTCCATCTTTATCGTACGCGCTGATCTGGCCGGTGTGGTCGAGGGTATACAGCTCGTTGCGTTTTTCATCACACGCAATGGTAATTACAGGATTTTTTGATAGCAGTTTTACAGGTGTACTTTTACCTGTACGATCAATGGCAAACAGGTAATCGGTTTTCTGGTAATAAAACATGTCATGAACGGGCCCATTGAATAATCGGGCATTTTCACCCGTTTTGTTCGCATAGATTTCCTGACGCGTTTTTATATCAATGACATAAATTTCATTGTTGGCGTGTTGCACGGCCAGCTGGCTGCTGTCAGCGCTACAGGCAAATGCTTTCAGGCGTTCGGGATTGTTACCTTTTATGAAATATCCCTCGTGTTTCACAAGATCGGTATAATAGTAGTCAGTTGTGCTTCCCGGCTTGGCAATGTAGGTTACAAAATATTCGGTTCCGCTAAACTTGGCGCTGTCATTGTCACGCCTGAACATGTCGCCCGTGCGCATGTTGAAATTGTA
The DNA here is from genome assembly GCA_035628535.1 of Flavobacteriales bacterium. Classification (GTDB taxonomy): domain Bacteria; phylum Bacteroidota; class Bacteroidia; order Flavobacteriales_D; family UBA2798; genus DASPJQ01. The sequence continues at coordinate 3,377 of DASPJQ010000567.1, forward strand.
ATACCCGGTGCCCTGCATGGCCAGTACATCCTGGTTATTGATAAAAGTCAGGTTGTAAATGCGTTCGGGAACGTATTGCATTTTACGCCAGTATAAGGCAAGTTCCTTCTGGAACATTTCGGCATTGAAATAAACCATGCACATGGACCCTGATGCATCGCTTACAATAAAAAAGCCTCCCTTGTTTGAGGGAGTGACGGTTGAAATTTTTGCCCTGCAGCCAATGTTGTTGTAAGTAAGCTGTATGTTTGTTTTCCAGTTGCCAATAACAATATTGTTGTTTTTATCGGTATTGATCACAAAGGTATTGTCATGTGTGAGTGCGCTTTCGGTATACAAACTGCCGTTGGTATCGGTATAATAGGCCTGGTCGTTAACGGTGCCCAGTGTTTCACCGCTAAAGGTATTTACTACCTCAGTAGTGCCGTTATTGATGTGTATAAAAAGGAATTCATCGTTTGCCGATACTTGCAACCCACTGGCTTTTGCATTGTTTTTAAGCGGAATGTTGAGCATGCGTTTGGCTTCCTGCATTTCGTAAGCGGCCACCCCGTTATCCCAACTACTTACAAATAAGATTGACCCGTTCGAACTGAATTTTATTCCCGTAACATAACTGCCGGCATCAATCTCATGGTATACCGACCCTTTTTCGGCATCAATAACCATTACTTTTCCATTGGCGCCACCAAGCGCCATTGCATTTAATTTGGTGTGATAGCAGGCTTTGGTAATGCCAAACGGTGTTTTGAATTCTTTGCCTTTTTGAAAAGTGATTGCGTTGTATTGTGTAATGACCGAATCCATACCGGCACACATAAACGTACTTCCATCAATACTCCAGGCTGCGGCAAGCAAAGGCTGGCTTGATGCCTTAATGCTTTTTACAGCTTTGCTGCGCTCAAGGTCCCACACCATGAGTTTGCCGTCAATACCGGCTGTAAGCATGCGTTTGTCATCAGGGCTGATGCTAACCACGTAACTGCCTGCGTGTCCGTTTTGGGGAACAATTTGTTTTTGACCCATGCATGAAAATACGCTCAACACGAATTCAAGCACAAGAAAAGTATTTTCGAAAAACTTTTTGATAGCCGTAGTATTAAAGTAAAATTATAAAAAACATCATAACGCAAAAAACCAGCCACTTCCTGCACGGCCGGTTTTTACTAAATAACGTTAATTAATCCAGGAACACCCTGCTGAACCAAAGATTTTTTTCTTTTTTGTCAGAACCAAAGAATACAACCGTGCCGGGTGTTTCAGATGTGAGGTAAGGGAAATTCGGGTCAAGGAAATAATCGGGTTTTTTGTTGTTGGCTGATCCAAGTATTTTGAAATCACCAACGGTTGCCCCGTTCATGTCAATTTTCCCGATACGGCCGTAGGTCAATAAACGGTCGGCAGCGTTTACCCCGTCAATTTCGCGCACAAACCAGTACATGTTTCCGGCACTGGCACCGGGTAGCAATTGCTGTGGCGTAAGGCGGGCCTGGGCAAGGTCATTTGTCTCAATAATATCAAGTCCGTATTGCGAACGTAAAACGCCTTTGTTGTCAAAGTGAAAACTCAACACGTCTTTGAACCGTTTTCCTTTGTCACTTTGTTCAATGTTTTGTCCCATTACAAAAAAGTCTCCATTGGGTGCCGATGAATAACTGGCGATATCGAATTTTTTGCCTTGATACTCCGGTGTTTTTTTCTGTCCGGGCGGTGTTTTTAATTTTGATTTAAACTCTTCAAGGTTGGTTGAAGTGATGTATTCCATTTTGTTTTCATGAATTTTCATAAGCTGAACGGCTTTGTATTTTTTTGCCATATAAGCCATGTTCCAGTAATCTTCATCGCCTTCGGCAGCAACACCGTAGTAATAAATATCGGTTCCCTTTTCGTCACCGGCAATCATCTCGTCAACGCGCCACCCGGTAGCCGGTGATTTAAAGTCAAAACGGGCCACCAGTTTGTTTGTATTATCAACACGCATATAGGTGAACTGATACTTGTCGGCCGCTTCGTTATTGGTCATCCCTTTAATTTTGCCGGGTGCAAACATGAGGTTAATATCACCAATGGAAGCAACGCCAACTTCGGTTGGTTCAGGAACAGGGACAATGTGTATGTCAACCAGCGAAACGGGGTAGGTAAATTCAAACGGCAGGTCGCTTACCAGGTCGCAATCTTTGTTAAAGCGCATAATATGGTATTTGCGCATCTGGCGGTCGGCATCGTCCTTGTCTTTCATGTTTTTTGGTTTTTCACCAACCAGCACATAGGCGTCACCGGTATTATCGTCCTCAATATGCCTGTAGTAAAATAATTTGTTACCTTCCTCAGTTTTGGGCTTTACTTTTTCAAGGATTTCTGTTTTTTTGCGGTATCCCCAAAAAACGGGATCAAATGAATGGGTCACGCGTTTCTTTTTCAATACCAATGTACCCATCATGTTGGGTTCAACGCTCAGTCCTTCCACCACGTATTCTTCTTTTTGGAATTTAAACCACTTGTACTTGGTTTTGGCCTGCTCAAATTCCAGTTCATCATCGGCCTGGCTAATAAAGTTGAAATCCTTGTCAAAGGTATAGACCTGGAATTTCATTTTCTTTTTGGTTTCGCTGGTTACATAGGTTAATATATAATTGCCATTTGTAAATTCAACATGGGCCAGGGTACCGCGCCTTGCTTTGCCCGATAGCGGATGCGTTTTTTCGACCTGTACGGTTTGGGTATACGCTGTAGTTTGCATCAATCCGAAGCCAAGGGTCATAACAACGCTTAACATTAACTTTTTCATACTATAAGAGGTTTAGTATGTCAAAAGTAAGTGAGACACGAGACCTGTTTTGTAAGGGTTTTACCGTATTTTGCATGCCTGACACAAGACGTGAGGCATGAGAAATGTTAAAGACTACGTTATTTACCGTAGCTGAGCTATCGGTATTCAGTATATTGGTATACCGGACCTTGATAAACCGCTAAAACTAATACTTTACTAACACCCTGTCATCATCATTTCACCGTAAACAACAAACTCAAACTCCTGCTTTACTTTTAAGCCCTGGGCATTTTCGGCAGGTTTCCATTTAGGCATGTTGTTAACGGCTTTAAGCAAAAGTTTATTGGTTTTTTTATCGTGGGTTGAGCCTGACATATATGCATTTACTATTTCACCCTGCTCGTCAACTGTAAAACGCACGGCTGCCTGCTTTAATGTTTTGGCTTTTGCTGCGGAAATTTTATCAATGGCTTTTTCCTTAAAATAGTTTTGCATTTGGGCATAACCCCCGGCAAACTCAGCTTGTACTGATGGAACAACCGTAAGCGTAAATATCATTTCAAACGCATCGTTATTACCGGTAACCGCATTGGCGTATGTGTACGCAACGCTGAAATCAACGTTACTTCCCAATTCAATATTTGCAAGCAACGCTTTTTGTGCAGCGCTCAAGGTGTCATTTTTACCAGGTACGTTTACCTGTTTGCCATCAATAAAGGTTGAAATTTCTGTTTTGGTATAATTGGTTATCCACGTTGCGGGATAACCCGGGCATATGTCAGCCAGGGTTTTGGCGTTGGCCAGTGTTTCCGGTTTAACCGGGCGTGTATAGGTGCCGCGCACCTCGTATATTATTTGCGCAGGGGCTTCCTGTGCAAATGCCTGAATGCAAGGTAATGATAAAGACAGTATACTGATGATTTTCATATTCGCAGTGTATATAACATGTAACACATTTTGGTAACAGTATTTTTTTGGCTGCCTTACCGGCTATCGCTCATACTCCTCCCCTGAAGCAAAAGCAAAAAATACAAACCGGTAAATAAAGCAGCCTGCGTGCTTACACTTCAGGGTGCGGGGTAAGCCGCTCTATCGGGGGCAGGTTTTTACCTGCGGTTTATGTTCATACGTGGCGGGTAAATGCGCACAAATACCTGACCCGATGCGGGATTTTTCCCATAAAGGGTTTGCAGGCGTTCATCGGTTGCGTAATATGAACCTTGTACACCAAGAGCCATGCGCAGGTAACGGGATTGCAAAAAATCAAAATTGAATCCAACGGTGACCGCATTTACGTTAAACAAGGCATCGTGTTCATAGGCCTGTTCATCAAGCGCCAGTTCGTGTACCCCTTTTTGTACATACTCATACCGGCTGAAAACGGCCCAACGGTTAACAACGTAAACGCCTTCAAGCAAAAATGCATTTTCAGCAGCATGGCTTTTGTTTAAGCCCCACAAGGCCGTTGCATTCAAAAAACTGTTATTGCGTAAAGGTTTGCTGTATACGGCCGCAGCGGTTGTGCGGTACACATCTTCCCGTGGTCGTAAAAATTCAGGTGATTTTACAAAACCGCGCGAAACCTGAAATGACCAAAATGGATTTGGATTATACGATAACCGTGCACTGTATGAATCAAAACGCGGGCGGTCAAAATTGTACCTGTTTTCATCAGGCTCACGGCCGGTAAAGTTTGATACATCAAATTTAAATTGACGAAAACGTATGCCACCTGTTAGTACGCCAAATGTTATGTGGGTACCATCGTTCCAATGGTGACTGAGTGGTGCATCGGCACTGTACAGGGACGATACTCTATGCATGAACGCTACCGATCCCAATGCGGGTTCGCCTGGATAGGCTGCATAAACAAATACATCAAGGTTGTGGTCAATTGAATGTGTGTAAGCCATGGAGAGTTCCGAAAACAAATCATGCGGATGCTGACGGTCAACCAACGGTTTTCCCTGCCAGGTTTCGCCCGTTTGAAATAAAAGCGGGTAACCGTTGCCGCCAAACAGGTTGTCAAGTGACAACATGGCGCTGAACCTGAACAAACCTTTTTTGCCAATTTTGCGCTGACCCATTCCCATAAACCAGTTTACTGCATCGGTTTTTCGGGCACCGCGTGTTCCGGCATTGAACAGGTCGGTTTTAGTGTGCCGTACAAACACATTGCCATGAAACATGAGCATCCATTTTTTGGCGTGTACCATGTACCCGTACATGGGTGTTGAGTCGGGCAGCCAACCTGTACCGGAACCGTTACGGGTCATTGGTAAATTGAGTGAAAATGCGTGGCACATGGGCACATTATGTGCCGATGTATCATCGCCATGCATGTGGTGCTCATGCTGGGCTGCAGTTAGTTTACCAAAAAGCACTGAAATGATCAATAGTATTTTTTTCATCTGTTTGATTTAAGGTTATTGCATATACATCCACGCCAACATAACGGCCGCCATGGTTATCATCAACCCGTCTTCAATAACGGTTATGGTGCTCATAGGCAGGTTAAACACATCGCCCAGGCAGGCGCAGCGTATTTTGCGTTTATTTAAAACAGTTTGAAGTACGCCAACCAAGCTAACACTCATAACAACCAGCGTAAATACATTGGTAAAAACAGGATAAACCCCGGTTAAAAAAAGCAGACCCAATCCAAGCTCTATAAAGGCATATATGTATGCATAAAACCGCCAGTGCTTTGCAATAATGTCATAGGTTGCATAATTGCCGGCAAACCCTTCAAGGTTTAGCAGCTTAAAAAACGAGAACACCAGGAAAAATCCTGCCATAAAATGGTTCATCCACAACATCCATGAAAATTCAGCGCCTGCCTGCACTAAAAACGTAATTAAAAACAGGTATGCAAAAATAAGCAACACGGGTTTATAGGTTTGCAGCCATGATGTTTCGTAACTTATGGTTTCGGGCATAACGCGCGCTATGGTTTCGCTAAGTTGGTAACGTGTAGGTTTAAGCGCTTCCTGTAACACGCTTGTGGGAACATGCTCATGCATGGTAAGGATGGCTTCGCCTTTTTGCCAGCTGATGCTGGCGCCTGCTATTCCTTTAATTCCACTAAGGATTTGTTTTACTTTTTCCTGGCAGCTTTCACAGGTCATTCCGGTTATTTTATAGGTATGTGTCATTGAGTTTGTTTCTTGACACAAAGGTAATTTGGCCCCTTCAGAAGGGGCTTATGCAATTTTTGGAAAGATTTATGGGATTTACAGTTCTTCGATGTTTTTGCGTTTGTGCTCCTTTAACGCTTTGTAATGTGAAGGGGTTAACCCCGTTACTTTTTTAAATTGTGCTGAAAGGTAGGCCCCGCTGCTGTATCCCAATTTATCCGCAATTTCCGAAAGGCTCATTTCATCGTATACGAGCAGTTCTTTTATTTTTTCAATGCGCTGGGTTATGTAATATTTTTCAATGGTGGTGTTTTCAATAGCTGAAAAAAGGTTGCTGAGGTAAGTATAATCGTAATGGAGTTTGTCAGCCAAATAATCTGAAAGGTTTGTTTTTAAAAGCGTATCGGAATGGTGCACCAGTTGAATGACGTGGTTTTTTATTTTTTCAATGATGCGGCTTTTTTTATCGTCAATGAGTTCAAAGCCCAGTTCGTTCAGGCCTTTTTCCAATTGTTTAAGTTGTGTAGGTGTTGTTTTCCCGCTGATTTCAACCTCGCCCAGTTCAACTGCACTAAAAGGAATGCCGGCTTTTTCAAGTTCGTTGCGAACGGCCATGCGGCAGCGGCTGCACACCATGTTTTTGATAAAGAGTTTCATGCCAATATCTCTATACTGCAAAATTACCGGCTTTTAATCAATATGCTACACCCATATACCGGAAATTGCCCGGGGTTAAACCAAAAAATAGAGTACTCCCTTTGGTACGCAGGGGGAGTTCTCTTTATTTTAGTAAGAATCTCACTGCGCATTCAAAACTGCTCCTTAAAAGCCATTCTACTCTTAATTTGCTAATCACCTAAATATTCGTTGTCCCAAATAATACATCGCAAAGCTCATCCCTGTTCCAATCACTGCACCGGCAATTACATCGCTGGGATAATGTACCCCTAAATGCATGCGTGAATAGCCCACGCAAAATGCCCATCCATAAACCGGTATGGTGTAATACCATTTGCGTTCTATTAATGCTACCGAAGTAGCCGTTGCAAAGGCAAACGTGGTGTGTCCGCTGGGAAAACTCCAGGTGTGGGGACTGTCCTTTGGCACAACGTCAGGATATGTGACCCAGGGACGTTCGCGTTTAATGGTGTATTTTAATCCGTATGACAATAATCCTGAACCTACAATGCACATGGTACTGGTTATCCCGTTTTGAAACATTACACTGTTTTTTATGGGGTGTGTTTTGTCAAACGCTGCAAATACAAAATAGGAAAGGGGAGTGGCCACACTTATTGGCGTAACGGTTTGGCCGGTAACTTTGAAAAACTTGTCGCTGTTCAACGGTGCAGGATCATGGATTTTACGCAGGACGGAGATGTCATTGTTTTGAGCACGCGCTTTTTGACACAGAGGCACGAAGACACAGAGGAATGTGGAGCAATACAGCGTTCTCGTTTTTTTTAACCACGAATGCCACAAATAATTCTGAGTTGCTTTGGCTACCATAATGTTTTTAGCACGAATTAATTATTTGTGAAGATTCGTGAAGAAACGTATGTTGATCACATTTATTCGCGGCATTTGTGTAATTGGCAGCTGGCCTTTTTTTCTGTTACCCGATTATTTTTAGTTCGTACGATTTTTTTATAAGACCCGCAATATTGCTTACGTCCAGTTTTTTCATGAGGTTGGTACGGTGTGTGTCAACCGTGCGATGGCTTATGAACAGTTTGTCGCCAATTTCCTTATTCGAAAATCCTTGCGAAATAAGGCTTAAAATTTCAATTTCACGGTCAGTTAACTGTGATTTTAACAGGGCACCACTGGGCTGATCAATTACTTTTTTAATGGGTTTTTCTTTTTCCTTCAACAATTCATCGGGAAAATGTTTTTTGCCCGAAGCCACTTTCTTAACAATTTCAATTAACAGGTCCTTATCGGTGTTTTTTAGGGTATACCCATCGGCACCAATTTCCATAAAACGCTTTACCAGGTTTTTTTCATCGTGCATGGTAAGTATGATTATTTTAATTTCAGGATTGAACTGTTTGATGCGCTGTGTGGCGTCAAGCCCGTTCAATACCGGCATATCAATGTCCATCAGGACCAAATCAACGTTAACGGTATTTACAAAATCAACGGCCTGTTGCCCGTTGTTGCAAAACCCAACATGATTAAACGATGGTTCTTCTTTGAGGAAAGCGGTTAACCCGTCAACTATGAGCTGATGGTCGTCAACCGTTAAAATTTTAAGCAAAGCCATTTGAAGTTCCCTGCCTTAAATATACGAAGTTTTTTACAGTGGAATGCGTATGGTTACAAGGGTACCGGTTTCAGGACCGGGATCATAATTTATTTTACCGTTCACGGTGTTTAAACGCGTGTTCATGCTGAGCATGCCAAGGCCTTGCTTGTCGATTGATCCTAAGCCTTTTCCGTTATCCTCAACCATCATAACCAGGACATTTTTTTGCTGGATGATTTGTACCATAACCTGTGTTGCACCTGAATGTTTAAGTATGTTGTTGACCAACTCCTGGCATACCCGGTACAGGCTTATCTCAATGCGTTCATCAAAACGATTTTTAACGTTTATGGCAACAAATTCATGCTGTATACCTGAAAGTTTAAAGGCCTTGTTCAACATGTCCTCAATGGCAGGAACCAACCCGAGTTCAGTCAATACTTTCGGCATCATTTGGTGACTTATGCTGCGTACCTCGCCCGAGGCATCGTCCAGAATTTTTGTGAGTTCTACAAGTTTGGCAAAATGTTCAGGCGTTGCTGAATTGATATCAACCGACAATTTTTCCCAGGCCATTTTCAGCCCGGTCATTTGCTGGCCTACACCATCGTGCAAATCTTTTGCAATGCGTTTGCGTTCCTCCTCGGTAGCGTCAACCACAGCTTTTAAACCGGCCTCGCGTTCGGCCATTAATGCGTCATGCAGTTTTTTTTGCGCCAGCCGTTTGTTGCGTTGCGTTTGAAACAGGAAATAACCACCTGCTATCAATACGGCAATGGCCAGAATATATATCCATCTGAAAAGGTTTTGTCGTGCATTTTCCGCTTTCAGGGCTTTTTTTTCTGCTTCAAGTATTTTCTTTTCCCTGTTTACGGCATCATAACTTTCCTGCAAATCCACGACTTGGTCACTAAGGTTTTTTTCATAAAAGCGGCTGTTTATCTGTTCGTATTTACCATAGTAATAAAACACGCTGTCGGCCATTCCCTTCATGGTGTATAAAAATGCCATCTTCTGGTAAGCAAATTTTTCTTCATCCGGTATTTTTTGTTCAATGCAAATTTTCAGGGCTTCGTCCAGGTTTTTTTTCGATTCTTTGAAGTTACCTAAACCGGCATTGACCTCACCGCTTAAAATTAAACTGGACGCAATTGCACGGTTATCGGCAAGTTTGCGCCTTAATTCAAGTGCCTGTTCAGCATAAGGCTTTGCGGTCCTGTATTGACGCTGTAATGAATAAATAGCCCCAAGGTCGTGGCAGGCAAAAGAAAGCTCTCTTTCGTTTTTTATGCGTTTGAAAACGGTTATGGCGTCTTTTAAATAAACAATGGCTTTAGCGGTATCGTGGGTTTCCAAAAACACATTGGCCACGTTTACATAAGAGGCGGCTACTCCCCATTCATCATTGCTTTTTTTGCGTATGTCAATACACTTGTTGTGGAATTCAAGTGACTTGTCGTAGTTTTTCAGGTTAAAATGAATGATGCCAATGTTGTTTAAACATTGTGTTACATAGGGCGTAATTCCTTTTTTCTCAAAAATATCAAGGGCCTTTAAATTGTGCTCAAGCGCCTTTTTCAATTCCATTTTAGTCTGGTAAACAATGCCAAGCTTATTATGAACGGCACCTATGCCAATGCTGTCTTTTAATTCAATACGTATTTTTAGTACTTCTTCCAGTAAAATAGCCGCTGTATCCAGTTTTGTCTGGTCAATATAAATAATTGAAAGGTCATTGAGCGATTTGCTCAACCCCGTTTTTGATTTGGTTTTGCGCGCCAGCGTTACAGCTTTGGAACCGTACGCAATTGCCTTTTTTTGATCAACACCCCTGTACTCCCAGCACAACTCTGATAATGCCAATATTTTTACCGAGTCGGTGGTTTTGGATTTGACCAGTTTTTCCAGGCTGTCAATGGCGCGGTTGGATTGCGCAACGCAATGCGTGCTAAAAAAACAACTTATCGATAAAATGAGTGCAACTCTCATGCCGACCTGTAAAAAATAACCAAAAAATTACAACGGAATGTTGCCGTGTTTTTTTCTTGGCATTTTATCAACCTTGTTTTCGAGCATGGCAAAAGCACGAATAAGTTTTTCGCGGGTTTGTTCGGGTTGAATTACTTCGTCAACAAAACCGCGTTCGGCAGCACGGTACGGGTTGGAGAACATCTCCTTGTATTCGTTTTCTTTTTCCAGCCATTTGGCGTTGGAATCTTTTGCTTCTGAAATTTCTTTTTTGAAAATGATTTCGGCTGCACCTTTGGCGCCCATTACAGCAATTTCAGCCGTAGGCCAGGCGTAATTCATGTCGGCCCCAATGTGCTTGCTGTTCATTACGTCATAAGCCCCACCGTAGGCTTTGCGGGTAATAACGGTAACACGTGGCACCGTTGCTTCGCAAAATGCATATAGCAATTTGGCCCCGTTTGAAATAATGCCGTGCCATTCCTGGTCAGTACCGGGTAAAAAGCCTGGCACATCAACAAAAACCAATAAAGGAATATTAAATGAATTGCAGAAGCGTACAAAACGTGCGCCTTTGGTTGATGATTTAATGTCAAGAACACCGGCAAGATAGGCGGGCTGATTGGCCACAATGCCAATGCTACGACCGGCAAGCCGTGCAAATCCCACCACCAGGTTTTCAGCAAAATCCTTGTGCACTTCGCAAAAGCTTCCTTCATCAATGGTGTGCGCAATTACATCGCGCATATCGTAGGGCTGGTTTGAATTTTCAGGAATTATGGTCTTGAGTTCCTTGCGCAATTCATTGCCTGGAGTATATGGCAAATTAGCGGGAACCTCTTCGCAGTTTTGAGGCATGTAACTCAACAGTTCTTTTATTTTCATGATGCAATCGGCATCGTTGGTGCAGGTAAATTGCGTAACACCGCTTTTGGTTGAGTGGGCGCTGGCCCCGCCAAGATCTTCGGAACTCACGTCTTCATGGGTTACGGTTTTTACCACGTTGGGGCCGGTTACAAACATGTATGATTTACCTTCCACCATAAGTATGAAGTCCGTTAGGGCAGGGCTGTATACCGCACCGCCTGCACAAGGTCCCATAATGGCGCTTAATTGCGGGATTACGCCCGAAGCGAGAGTATTGCGGTAAAAAATATCGGCATAACCTCCCAATGAAACCACGCCTTCCTGTATGCGGGCGCCACCTGAATCATTAAGCCCGATTAACGGTGCACCGTTCTTGAGTGCCAGGTCCATAATGCGGCAAATTTTTTGGGCGTGCGCTTCGGCCAACGACCCGCCAAACACGGTAAAGTCCTGTGCAAACACATAGGTCAAACGACCGTTTACATTGCCATAACCCGTAACAACCCCGTCACTGTAATATTTTTCATTTTCCAATCCGAAATCGTTGCTGCGGTGTGTCACCAGCATGCCAATTTCTTCAAAGGTGCCTTCATCAATCAACAGTTTGATGCGTTCGCGCGCAGTGAGTTTTCCTTTCTGGTGCTGCGCGTCAGTGCGTTTTTGCCCGCCACCGGCAAGAGCCTGCGCAATTTTTTCATTCAATAAATCAATGGCTGTTTTCATACATGTAGCTGAATTGCTAATGTAGTGATTAATTGATTGTGCAAGTTCATTGTTTATTTGCTTAGCTTCAATTTTTTAGCTAATTTTTTGCGGAAATTGGCCCCGTTGTACCAGGGTCTTTTAAGATCGAATGCAACCAGCTTGCCCTGCGTAGTTAAGGTATGAATTCCGGTTGCTTTTTCATGCACCTGATTGGGCAATATTTCATCGTGTTTTTCTTCATGGTATACATATTCGTTCAGCCTGATTATTTTGTGAATGACTACCGACCCGCCATACGTTCGCGAACAATTTTGTGCCGGTCTGTAATAAACACCGTTTACACAAAAAATATTACCGGCTGGTCGTGCCGAACCAATATCGGTTTTAACCGGGTTATTGGCATGCGGGGCATAAGGTCCCGTTAAGTGCTGAGCATAATAAATATGCAAACTGGTGTTTGAACCGGTTTCCTTGTGTGTTACGAACAGCCACCATTTGCCTGCGTATTCAAACAACGTTGGGTCGTACGCGTGAACATTTTCCATCAAAACCGTTTTGCTTACAATAAGGTTTGATAATGGATTTACCACGTATAAGGTTATTTTTCCTGAACCGGCCGCTTCGGGCAACACGTAAATTTTACCATTGTGCACAAATGAAAAAGGATAGGAGAGGTGGTGCGGTTCTTCAATCAATGTTTGCTTTTTACAGGTTTGTAAATCAAATGAGGCAATAACGCCTTTACCTGTGGCGTAATCGTACTCCTCAACAAAAAGATAATGGTAGCGGTCATTCAACACAACAAAACCATCAGCATAATAAGCCGATTTTGACGCATGGTTAAACCAGGTTATTTGCTTACTCAGTTTTTTACCGGGCTCAAAACCGGTTTCGTTCTGGATCAGCCCCACCAACCATGACTCAGGCCTGAATAAATCATGCCAATGAAAACGCAGTTTACGGCCAATTTTACGCAGGCCGAATAAAAGCATTGTGAAATTACCGGGATAGGTATATACTTTAGCTGTAGTATTTGACGGTGCGTTGTTCAGGTAATGCGCAACCCCGTTTTGCAAATCAATGCACACCTGTTTGATCCAGCTGGCGGATTGTGCATACACATTGCCCAACGTTGCGTTATACGAATGGTTGGTTACGCCAAAATATCCTTTCTTCAATACAATGCCGCTGTCAAGTTTGTTGGTAAGGCGTTGCAGTATGGTGCCGCACACATGTTCGTTGCGGTGCACCTCCCAAAACGCTGGGGGTCCGCCCCTGTATTTTTCTTCATCGCCATGATGATAGGACCATACACCATAGCGGGCGGCATCCAGTATATCACCACGAATGATGTTGAAACCAAAACGAATGATGAAATCAAGTTTATACGACCGTATTGTTTCAATATCGCCAACTGAAAAATATTCGCTGTAGATCCCTTTTTTGTTTATGGTGCATACAATGGTTTCAACCGGTTTGAGGTAATGCGGTAATTCCCGCGCCTGCTGCCAGTTGAGTTTATGCACGCGTTTATATGCGCGGTACAATAAACGGGAATACCGATACGTTAAAATTTTTTTAATGAATGTTTTTTTTTCTTCAGCCGGTTTTTGCGAAATAGTGAGTACTGGTTCCACAAAATCAAGTTTCATCAGCTCATCCAAACACTTTACCTGCCAATGTTGTAACACGCCACCGTTGCACATGACTGCGAAGCGCAATTTTTTTGTTGGGCCGTATATTTTTTGTTTTTCGTTCAACCGTTCTCTGTTCTTTATTCTCTGTCCTTTGTACTTTGTACTTTCTTTGTACTCTGTACTCTGTTCTTTGTTTTAGTTGTTCGTGCGGACTTCCGGTTAAGTTAATCGGTGAAAATTTATTTAAACTGTGGCTTTGTAATTTTAATCAACCTTAATGTGTGGGCAGTAAACGGCAAATTGACCATTAATTGTGTTTCATTTACCGTTCAAGCCCCCTGAAAACCGCTAAATCAACGTTTATAATAGTACCATGAGGCTTGAATTATGTATTGAAAATCAATAATTTGAAATAAAATGCAGATTTTGGCACGTACTTTGAATTATCCAAACCACCTAAGTAAAACACAAAATGAAAACGAGTTATTTAAAATGGGGAGTAGTGATAGGCGCGGTTGCCATCCTTCCTGCGTTTAACCGGCAAAAACAAAATGTTCTGGAATCGGGTGCTATATCCTATGTTGCAGCTCCTGAGCAAAACGGGCAATTTCGCACCGTTAAAAACGAAGCGTTTAAAATTGGCGAAGAATTGCGTTACCGTGTACACTACGGGTTTGTTGATGCAGGTGAAGCCGTATTAAAAGTAAAATCGTGCGATAAAAAAGTACAGGGCCGCAACCTTATACATGTTGAAGGTACGGGAAAATCGCTTGGCGCGTTTGACTGGTTTTTTAAAGTGCGCGACCGTTATGAGTCATACATGGATGAACAGGCCATTATGCCCTGGTTGTTTGTGAGGCGCGTGAATGAAGGCGGTTATGAAATTAAACAAGATTATACGTTCATACAAAATAAAAACAAAGTTGATTTGGGCAACGGTAAAACCATGGATGCGCCCGCAGCCGTGCAGGACATGCTTTCATCGTTCTATTATGCACGCACAATCAATTTTGAAAATGCAAAAGTGGGTTATGTATTTACCGTAAGCACCATTTGTGACGGTGAATTGTTCCCGCTTAAAATTAAATACATGGGTAAAGAAACCATCTCGCTGCGCCAGGGTAAATACCGTTGTATGCGATTTGTGCCGGTGGTAGCAACCGGTCGCATCTTCAAAAACAATGAAGACCTGAGCGTATGGATTACCGATGATAAAAACAAAATTCCAATTCTTGCCAAAGCCAAAATATGGGTAGGTTCCATTAAGGCCGAGGTTGTTGAATACAAAGGACTGGCGAATCCCGTAGCCAAAGTCAAAAAATAATCGGGAAGGTTTAACTTGGGTCAGCAGGCCGTTTTGCGAGAGCAAGGCGGCCTGTCTGTTTTAGGCATTGTTCAATTATCAATTGGACCGGAGTCCTTGATCTTGTCCCTTTTGCGGCCTAATTTTCAATAGCAATGTACACGATAGCTGAACCTCATTTTGGTTTGCCTTAAATTCTACATGGTTAATTGATCATTGATAAATTCCCTATATTAGTCAGGTGAAGTTGTTAAAATCAATATTGCTGTTTGGTTCTCTTGTTGGTCATACCGACCTGTTTTCGCAAAACACCGATTCGCTTCTTGCTGTTTACAAGAATAAGTCAAACCATGATACGGTGCGCATTAAAGCCCTTCATGATGCAACATGGTACCTGGTATATAGTGATGCCAACCTTGCACAGAAATATGCTTTTACCGAGATTGACTTTGCCAAAAAAACAAATAATGATCCATACCTGGCAAAGGCCTATAACACACTTGGCGCCTGCAACCACATGCTGGGGAATTATCAGCAGGCCATTCAATACCATGAAAAAGCGCTGGCCTTGCGCACGCAATTAAACGACCAAAAAGGCATGGCCGCATCGCTTAGCAATCTGGGTGCCGCTTATGAAGGCCTGGGAAGTTTTCCTCTGTCGCTTGAATACTATTTAAAGGGCCTGCGCATTGAAGAAAAAATTAAGAATACCGAGGGTCTTGCACAATCGTACAATGATATTGGCATGATTTACGATAACATGGCCACTGTTTCTGAAAACCCTGGCGATTACAAGCGTGCTATTGATTATTTTGAAAAAAGCGTTGTTTATGCGCAAAAGGCTAAAAACAGCAGTGTTATGGCTGCTGCCATGGGCAACCTGGCCAATGTGTACGATGCGCTAGGCGATTTTGAACATGCGCTCGAATACCATACCAAAAGCCTTGACCTTCGCAAAAAATTAAACGATAAACACGGCATTGCCATCAATTACGGAAATATTGGAAACCTTGTATTGGATGCTGATGAAAAGACCCTTCACAAAATGGGCATAAAGCCTAACGAACGGTTAAAAGTAGTTGTTGGCTATTATGATAAATGCCTTAAAATAATGCAAGAGGTAGGCGACCAGCAGGGCATTGCCCTTTCATACCAAAACCTGGCTGATGTCAGGTACAAGGAAAAAAAGTATGCCGAAACCGAGTTGTTGCTTGCCGAAGCCGTTTCCATATTCAAGGAAATTGGCGACATTGATAATGAAAAAAACGGTCATGAAGCACTTTACCGTTTGTACAAAACAATTGGACAAGCCAATAAAGCCTTGTACGAATATGAATATTATGTATTCCTGCAGGACAGTCTGTATAAAATGGATATTCAGAATGAAATTGTGCGAAAAGACATGGCCTATGATTACGCAAAAAAAGCAGCGGCTGATAGTGCCAGTGCTGCAGCCGACCGCGTAAAGTCAACTGAAAAAATAAAACGCCAGCGCATAACCCAATACTTTTTGTTTGGCGGGTTGGGGCTTGTGGCCGTCTTCGCGATGTTCATGTTTAACCGGTTCAGGGTGACACAAAAACAAAAAAAGGTAATTGAAGAACAGAATAAAAAAGTGATCCACCAGAAGGAGCAGCTAGCCGAAAAGAACAAGGAAATCACAGACAGTATAAATTACGCGAAACATTTGCAAGACGCCATTTTGCCCTCAATGGAAGAGTGGAAACAGCAGTTTCCCGATAGTTTTATCTATTACAAGCCAAAGGACATCATTGCGGGCGATTTTTACTTTTTAGAAAAAACCAATGGTAAATTGGTTTTTGCCGCTGCTGATTGTACAGGGCATGGTGTGCCCGGGGCCATGGTAAGCGTGGTTTGTTCCAATGCACTCAACGCTGCGGTAAAGGAGTTTAAATTGACCGACCCTGGTAAAATACTGGATAAAACACGTGAACTGGTTGTGCAAACCTTTTCAAAAGCGGGTGAGCAAAACGGGTATACTGTTCGTGACGGAATGGATATTGCACTATGTGTTTTTGATCCTCAAAAGTATTTGTTGCAATTTGCGGGGGCCAATAACCCGCTTTGGATTTACGAGCATAAAACCAATTCTATAAAAGAGATTGGTGGCCACAAACAGCCGGTTGGGTATGACCAATTATCGGAACCGTTTACGACCCATGAAATAGAGCTGGAAAAAGGCGACATGATTTATGTTTTCAGTGACGGGTTTGCCGACCAGTTTGGCGGTGAGTTCGGGAAAAAATTTAAATACGCGAACCTGAAAGCGCTTTTATTGCGCGGTTCAACTTCGCCCTGTCAGGACATTGCCGCTTCGCTTGAGGTCACGTTAAAAGAGTGGCGTGGCGATATTGAGCAGGTAGACGATGTCTGTGTGATCGGGGTAAGGGTATAACCTAAAGCTAAGCGGTAACCTGGTCCCAGAGTTGTGTTAGTTGCACATGTAAATTTTTCCATTCATCTTCGGTCCCATCGTACAAACCGTGTTTCCATGTAAAAATCTTATCCGGTTTATCGTTGCTGTTGTAAATGGGAAGTATGTTAAAGTGCAGGTGAGGGCAGGTCATGGGCAGGTTTTCAATGGAACCTAACCCGGCAACATAACAACGTAGAGGGCTCAAGGTTTTTTCCAGTATTGCGGTGGTCTTTTTAATGTAGGTGGTCATCTCCTGCCATTCTGCAGTTGAGGTTTCTGAAACCGAACAAACGTGCCTGTTTAAAACAACCATTGTTTGTCCCCATGTGCGTGGGTATTCGGTAAGCACAACCGTTGCGTAAATTCCCTTATGTATGGTGTATGCAGGGCTCAAATCAACCAACAAACAGGCAAGGCATTGGCCTTCTTCTTGCGTCCTGTTTATTTTTTCAATGGCCTGCTGGCGGGAAATCAGGAAAGGCATTTATTTTATAATTTCAGTGGATTGCCTGTTACGGGCCAATTCCAGGGTTTCTATTATTTTTTGTATCCTTTTGGGATTAAAAAGGTAATGGTCGTTTTGAAAACATAAAGCTGCATTGTAAAATTGAAAATCCCCTTTTGGTAAATAACGGTCGTTTTGCCATACGCCCCCCCGGTGTTCAAAGGCGGTCTGGTTTGCCTCTGGTAACTGTTTAAAAGTGCTTAACAGCATTATTTCCGAATCAATCTCTTTTTTTATGGCATTTGTTCCACAACTCCATTCGCGTACCATGTTTTCATTTAATATAACAAACTCCCTGAAAGGGATGTTCGTGGAAGTGCGCACGGTTTTTTCCCGGTCGTAATAAATGTAAGTTCCCTGTTGTTTTTGCTTGAACTGGGTACGGCTTCCTTTGTTGTAGTTAACATGATAAATTGCAGCGATCCTGTGTTTGTTTTTGAGCACTTCCGCTTCTGTCAACTTTTTTCCGGACATGTCAAAAAAAGCAATGGGTTCCGTAGCATAGCCGGCCATAAACTTTCCAATAATGGCGCTGTCGCTCAAAACAATTTTTATGAGTTGGTCACCATAGGTTTCATTTTTCCAACCCATGACTGTTGCCCATGCATTGGTCCATGCAAAACGCTTTTTTGCAAATTCTTCTGCCTGTAAAAGTGTGGCGTAAACATTGTCCTTCAATGAAGAATCGCGTAGCGACTTGTCAAACAACGCATAGCCTTTTGTTTCCGATTTGCTTTTTGTGAGTAGAATTTTATTTTTAGCAAGGTCATCAATTTGTTTTTTGGTGGTCCAGGTATAAAACGTGTTGCGCACAAAATCGTTATCATAAATTTCCTGCTTGGAAAGATGGGCGCTGTGTACCGAGTCATGCTGGCAAAACGTATGGAAAGGAATAAACAGGACAAAAACCCACAGTTTCAATTGTGAGGTGGTTTTTTCCGGCTTTGGCGTTATTTCAGAATTAAACCCCAAATTGCTGTAAATGGTGGTCAAGGTGCTTGTACATTAACCGGTTCCAGTCATAATGGTTCATTTTCCCGAAAAACGGGTGCGGGTGCGTGCTCACACTGGTTGGCCCGCCTTTTGAAAACTGTTCAACCAGGACCAACAGGTTTTTTTTCTCCTGTTCAAATTCACGGTGGCTGGTTATTTTAAACTCTTTGGCAGTGGGAAGATTTTTCTTTAAAGGTTTAGGGCCGGTAAATGATTTAAGCGCCATTCTTCCGACTATACGGCCCATAAAAGCGCGTGGGTGTTTTTCTTTTCCTACGGCCGACCTGAAGGCCTCATTGCAATGCGCAAACATTTGTGCAGCATTCATTACGCCCCACAATGGTTTGGATTCATTGGATATTTTGTTGATGCGCAAAACAAGGTCGTTGAGCGTATCAGGCTGAAAAAAATCCTTCATATAAAGCGAATTTAGGGTTTGGACTAAATTTTCTTTTATTTTGAATAATGAAATTTCAAATAATGAAATATTTTACCAACGTTTCAAAATGATACTTTAGGGTCAAACTTATTTGACTGAAGCATCAAAACAAAAATCCATGTATTTCATTAAGTTGAAATTTCATTGTTTGAAATTAACCGATTGTTTCCGGCAATGTGTATTTCCTTCCTTTATTTTTTTCTTTCAGGTAATCCATCAGCGGCATGTAGTAATTCAGCATG
>DASPJQ010000568.1:0-6902 GCA_035628535.1 Flavobacteriales bacterium
GAGTATACAGGTCACGTAACCTTGCTGCGATAAGATTAGTTTTTCAATAAAAGAAAAGCCCCTGCAAAGGGGCTTTTTTATTTATAGATAAAGCACAAGCAATTATCAACTATCATTTTTGAGGATTTCTGGAAGCCCAACACAATGCTTTCATTC
Source organism: Flavobacteriales bacterium (assembly GCA_035628535.1). Classification (GTDB taxonomy): domain Bacteria; phylum Bacteroidota; class Bacteroidia; order Flavobacteriales_D; family UBA2798; genus DASPJQ01. Next base: position 157 of record DASPJQ010000568.1, read on the forward strand.
CATTTTGCCAGGGATAGTAACGGAAAGCCCGGAGCCAAATAAGCGAAATATTCCCGGAGTCCTGAAAGCTACCGGGAGAATAATCCCGCTTATTTTTTGGTGAGGACTTGCAGTGGATAGCCCGGTGCCGCTGAGAGAGAATCAAAACCTCCGAAATTTCCACATGCAAGTGCCCAACGGAGACCTGGGAGGGTTTTGAAGCGCCTGTTTAGCGGCAGGCAGCCAAATAAAACAAGAATCAAAAACTGGAAACCGGTAACTGATAAATCACACTCTAATAACCATTATCCATTAACCATTAACCATTAACTATTAACGATAACTATTTCTTCAACTCCTCAATGGTCCTAACCGGATTTTCGCTTGAAAAAACGGTGTTTCCGGCAACCAGCACGTTGGCTCCGCATTCAACAAGCTGCTTATAATTTTGAATGGTAACACCACCGTCAATTTCAATGTGAAGGTCAGGATTCACACTGTTTGCCATGGTGCGTGCCTGACGCGTTTTATTGTACGTTGTTTCAATGAATTTTTGGCCGCCAAAACCAGGATTTACCGCCATTATGCACAACAAATCCATATAGGGCATAATTTCTTCAATGGCGCTTATAGGCGTATGCGGATTGATGGCAACGCCAGCTTTCATGCCCGTTTTTTTAATGGCGTCAAGCGTACGGTGCAAATGGGTGCTGGCTTCGAAATGCACAGTCAACACATCGGCCCCGCATTTTTTAAAGTCTTCGATATACCGTTCAGGCTGCACAATCATTAAATGCACATCAAACGGTTTTTTAGCGTGTTTTTTCATACTGGCTATGACCGGTATACCGAATGAAATGTTGGGGACAAAAACCCCGTCCATTACATCAAGGTGAAACCAGTCAGCTTTGCTGTTGTTCACCATTTCAATTTCGTCTTTTAACCGCGAGAAATCAGAAGCCAATATGCTGGGGGCAATTAAATGGTTGCTCATGTTCAATATAAATAAACGTTGTTGTTGTTGTTGTTTTCGAATACCACCTCAATATGTTCCTGCAATGTTGTACTAAGAGTCAAGCCAACAAAGTCAGCACGAATGGGAAAGCGCCTGTGCCACCGGTCAACCAAACACACGGTTTGCATTTTTTTTAATGGCGCCTGTAATAAATAATGGGCGCTGTATATTAATGTACGCCCTGAATTCAATACATCATCAACCAAAATAACGGGTTTGTTGTTGAAGTAGGAGAGGTCGGCACTTAATTTTATTTCGGCATCCAGCGGATTGTCTTTATTGAGGGAAATTTCAAAATTCTCAATTTTTTTACCGGATATTTTTTGCAGGATTTCGCCTAACCGGTTCGAAAGCGTAAGCCCTTGTCCCGTTATACCAACCAGGTAAAGGACCGGTTCGGTATAATTGGTTTCAAATAGTTCATACGCAATGCGGTTGATTTTTTGCTCAACCTGCACGTGGTCCAGAATGCGTGTTTTATCTCCCATATTCCTTTTTATTGGGTGTGCTGAGTAAACGTCCACCCCCATAATAATATTTGTTGTAATAGTTTTCGTTGAGGTCGCTTATGATAACGCCACCATGTACGGCCGAATGAGCAAATTTGTTATTGCCAAGATATAAACCAACATGGCTGATGTATGATTTGTTGATTTTGAAAAAAACCAAATCACCTTCTTCAAGATCGGTACGCTCAATGGGCACGCATTTTTTATAGTGGTCGCCAGCGCTACCCGATAGTTTTGAGCCGTAAACCTGGTTGCAGATGTTTTTTACAAACCCGGCACAATCAACCCCGCGTTTGGTAAGACCAGCGTATTTATAACGTACACCCATCCATGCGTACACTTCGCGGTATAAAGCAATTTGACTGCATTCACTATCATACGCAACACCTTTGTTTGAATAATATTCAATCAGTTTTGGATCATCAGGAATTTCGGTAACGGTGTCAAATTTTTCCGCCTGTATGCCCGAATCAATAACGGCCGGCTGCATAAGGTTAACCATGATTAGCGAATCAACACGGTTTGAATCAATCTGGCCGAATGCATAAAAAGCGTATACAACCAACAACATGAAAAGCGTCAATGTTTTCACGAAACAAAAGTAAGCATAAATACAGGCCGCAATGGTTTACTTTTTCACAAAATGAATGAATAATTCACGGTTTTGGCGCGGTTTAATGGAATTGTAACAGGATTCAATATGCATGTGAAAATGGTTGTTGAACAGCGCTTCATATTCTTTTTGATTGCCCCCGAACGGTGGATGGTCGGTATTCAAGGTATCGTTAAACAAAACACCAACCAATTTACCACCCGGCTTTAAAAGTGAATGACATTTTTTTACATATTCCATTCGCAAAGCTGGATCAAGCGCACAGAAAAAAGTTTGCTCAAATAGTAAATCGTATTGCCCGTGGTGATGAAAAAAATCAGCATACGAAAGATTTTTTTCAGGCACACCTTTTTTTTGTAAGCGCTCCAGCGGTTCGGCCGAAATATCAAGAATAGTTGTATTCCGGAATCCCTTATCAAGAAGATAAATTCCTTCCCAGGCATTGCCTGCCCCCGGTAAAAGAATGGACATGTTTTTATTTGTCAACTGGTCAATATATTCTTTAAGCGGTGTGCTTGGATAGCCTATATCCCACTGGGTTTCACCTGTTTTCCAGCGCGTTGTCCAGTAGGCATCGTCATATTGGTTGGCTTGCATATATGTTTAAAATGTATCTTTGAATTGTGTTAAAATTACGCATTCCCAATAAAAACACTCCGCGATGGCTGGTTTTTTTAGCCGACCTGTTTTTGGTCACGTTATCATTAATGCTTGCCTACCTTATACGTTTTGATTTCAAAGAATTTCCCATTGAGCTTGAATGGCCTGCCCTGAAAATAGCCTTACCCATTTTTATACTTGTGCGCGGTATTATTTTTTACTTGTTTGGAACCTACAAAGGTATGATACGCCATACCGGCACGGCCGACAGCAAACGCATTTTTTTAGCGGTTAGCCTTGGTACGGCCATTTTTTTTCTGTTGGTGCCGTTGCGCGTTTATTATGATGGACTTTATTTCCTGCCTATTTCCATACTTGTGATGGAATATTTGTGTTCGGTTTTTTTGCTGATCACCCTTCGCATTGCGGTTAAACTATTTTACATTGAGCAAAAAAGTACCGGTACTGAAAAATTAAATGTAATGGTTTATGGTGCCGGAGAAATGGGTGTAATTACAAAACGTACGCTTGAGCAAGATGCCACAACAGCCAAACGCGTTGTGGCTTTTGTGGATGACAACGAGGAAAAAAAGGGCAAAAGCATTGAAGGCGCGCAGGTATATCATACATCGCGCATTGATGAAATTATACAGGACAAACACATAAAACAAATTATTGTTGCCATGCGAAGTCCTGACCCTGAAAACAAACGCAAGGTAATAGAGGCTGGATTGAGGCACGGTTTGGAAATCTTAAATGTGCCGCCAGTTCATACATGGATTGATGGAAAATTAAAAGCTACCCAGTTAAAAAAAATCAATATTGAAGATTTGTTGGGCCGCAAACCCATACAACTGGACAAGAAAAACATAAGCAACGATATAAGCGGAAAAAATATTCTGGTTACAGGAGGTGCAGGGTCAATTGGAAGCGAAATAGTGCGGCAGGTACTGAAATTCGATCCGAAAAAAGTGTTTATACTTGACCAGGCCGAATCAGCTTTATATGACCTGGAAAATGAATTGCGCGCTAAGGGTTATACAAATTTTGAAGTGGTAGTTGCTGATATTCGCAATTACAGCCGTATGGAAAATGTGTTCAAATCATTTTCACCTTCAATTGTATACCACGCAGCGGCCTATAAGCACGTACCGCTAATGGAGGAAAATCCCAGCGAAGCCGTATTTACCAACATTCACGGAACAAAAATCACGGCCGATTTATCGGAGAAATACGGGGTGCTGAAATTTGTTTTTATCAGTACCGATAAAGCTGTTAACCCAACCAATGTAATGGGTGCATCAAAACGCATTGCTGAAATTTATATCCAGACCAAAAATAAATCGTCAAAAACAAAATATGTCACTACGCGCTTTGGCAACGTGTTGGGCAGTAACGGAAGTGTAATACCCTTATTTAAAAGACAGCTTGAAATGGGATTGCCTTTAACGGTTACCGATAAAAATGTAGAACGCTATTTTATGACCATTCCCGAAGCTTGCCAACTGGTGCTCGAAGCGGGGACGTTGGGCAAGGGGGGTGAAATTTTTGTGTTTGACATGGGCGACAAGGTGAAAATTCTTGACCTGGCCGAAAAAATGATTCGTCTGAGCGGATTGGAACCTTATAAAGACGTGCAAATTGTATTTACAGGTTTGCGTCCGGGCGAAAAATTGTACGAGGAACTACTTAATGAAAAGGAAAGTGTTTTACCCACGCATCATGCGCAAATCATGATAGGCAAAGTACGCGAGTACGAGGCCGCTGAAGTCAACCCGCGCGTTGAACGCCTGATCTCACTGTTTAACGGGCAAAATAACACTGAACTGGTGGCGGCCATGAAAGAAATGGTGCCCGAATACATCAGCAACAATTCGGTATTTGAAAAACTAGATAAATAAACGTATGACACACGATCAGCATGTAGAAATTGCACGCCTGCAAAAAGAGATAAGCAAATACATTGGAGGACTAAATCCCGAAAGCCTGATTTTTGATTACCACCAGCTGGAGGGAAAAGTAAAACTTGATATTATAACGGTAAACCCTATTCACCGGCAAAGCTTCCTGTTTCATTCGGTAGAAGGATTTGACAAAATTGATGCGTTGTTTAAAATGCTTAAATACGTGCAAACCTATAAGGAAAAAGACAGTTCATATACCATTCAATGGAGCCTGAGTGGCGATCCCGAATTGCATACATCGTATTTTCGCGCAAAAAACGTGTGGGAAGCGTTGGATAAGCTTACCTACAGCCGCGACATGAATGCCATTATTGTTTACAGTGTTGTGCTAAACCCCATTTCCTAGGCATGAACAGCAAGACTTTTCCGATTCAAATACGTTTTTCTGATATTGATGCCATGGGCATTGCTCACAACGCCATTTATTTCGAATATTTTGAGCAGGCCCGGCTGCTTTTTTTTAAAGAGTTGGTAGGCACGAAATGGGACTGGTCAGTATACGGGGTCATTGTGGCCCGCAATGAGACTGACTATCTGGAACCTGTTTTTTTGAACGAAGAAATTTCTGTTGAGGTGTTTTGCACATCCATTGGCAACACCAGCTTCTCATTGGGTTACAGGCTTATAGCCGGGAGCGGTGGCCAAACCCGGTTAAAGGCCAAAGGCCAGAGTGTCATTGTTTGTTATAACCATCAAACCAAGAATAAAACCCCTGTATACGATACATGGCGGAACCTCTTGTATACCCACCGGGGCGATTTTTAGCCGTTTAATAATCCATTGTGAATGTTTATCATTTGACACAACAAAAACAACTTCATTCACGTATCTTCGTCTTAGCATTAGCTTGGCATGCGGCTACTGGCACTCTCAATTCTTTTTGTGACTCTCATTTCGGGAGTCAAAGCAACGCATATTGTTGGCGGTGAACTCTATTATGATTGCCTTGGATCAAACGATTATCGCTTAACCGTCAAGGTTTACCGTGATTGTGGGCCCAATAATGTAAATGGAACCCCTTTTGATGATCCTTTGCCACTAACCATTTATGACGGGGCCAACAACCTTGTAAGGGTGGTGTACATTCCCCTTGTTACCCCTTTAAGTATTCCAACCACCACTACCAATCCTTGTCTTATACCGCCACCGCAATGCATTGAAGTTGCTACCTATTCAAGCATTGAGAACCTGCCGCCTACCCCAGGGGGTTACACCATTGTTTACCAGCGTTGCTGCCGCAATTCAAGCATTTTGAACCTTACCAGCCCCAGCAGCGAAGGAGGTACGTACTTTATAAAAATTCCCGACCCCGGGGTGGTAACCTGTAACAGCAGCCCACGCTTCAGCGCCTTACCGCCTTTGGTTATTTGCGCCAACGACAATTTTTCGTTTAACCACAGCGCTACCGATCCCGATGGCGATTCACTGGTTTATGATTTTTATACGCCCTTGCAGGGCGGAACAGCAAGCGCACCAAGCCCCGACCCGTCAAGTCCACCGCCTTATTTTCCCATTGCCTGGGCACCGGGGTTCAGCCAGAACAACCAGATAAACGGCACGCCTAACCTTACCATCAATTCATCAACCGGTATGCTTACCTGCACACCTTCGGTAATTGGCATTTACGTTTACGCAGTTAAGGTAAGCGAATACCGTGGCGGTGTTTTGCTAAGCGAAGCGTTGCGCGAATTCCAGATCAACATTGTAAATTGTACAGTAGCCATTACAGCCGACATTCAACCCCAATCGGCCGTACAGTTGTGCTCAGGATTGACCCTGCAGTTTACCAATACTTCGGTGAATGCAACTTCGTATTATTGGGACTTTGGCGATACAACAACCACAGCCGATAACTCAACGCTTGTGAACCCAAGTTATACGTTTCCCGATACCGGAACGTATTATGTTACACTGGTTGCCAATCCCGGTACCGTATGCAACGATTCCATTGTAGTGCCCTTTGAAGTGCATTTGCCGCTCAATGTAACTTTTGCACAGCCCGATGCGCAATGTGTCAATACAAATTCATTTGACCTGCTTGCAACAGGTAATTTTACGCCCGATGC
>DASPJQ010000569.1:0-9586 GCA_035628535.1 Flavobacteriales bacterium
GCTGCTTGAAATTGCCGGTGCCATTGCCAGTGAAACCAAAAGCACCGCTGGCGACAAGCACGAAACCACCCGCGCCCTCATGCAGCTTGAGCAGGAAAAACTGCACCACCAATTGCATGAGCTGGTTTTGCAAAAAAACAACCTTGAAAAATACAGCAATGTTCCCGCAGCGGCAAAAATCAGGACAGGAAACCTGATTGAAACTGACCGGGTTTATATTTACCTGAGCGTGGGCATTGGAAAACTAACGGTTGAAAACATCCCGGTTATGGTCATTTCACCGCAATCGCCATTGGGGGCTAAATTTTTAGGCCTTGGCGTAAACCAGCAAGCTGAAATGAATGGAATGGTATACGTGATCAAGAAAATTTTATAGCCGCTCAATTTAAGCCAAACCCCAGGTATACCCGGATTCTTTTTCATTGCATTACCAGCAACGGTAGGCCCCCTTGCGGGCCGGGTAGTCACGCATCAACCATCAAAACAGCTTAACCTTAAATTGATGTTTACACATTGTTGATGGATGATTTTTGTTATGAAAATGTAACGTCATTTTTAGAATTTTTACCGTAATGAGAATCCTTTTTTGGTAATGGCGGTTTTATACGTTTGCTAAAACGTTTAGCGCGTTTATTTTTAGCGAATAAAATACGCGTGTATGTTTTATGGGCATTTTGGGGTTGAAGAGTTTTAAGAACGGGCGAACTTTACACCGTTTTACAACCAATAGTACCGCCTTGAAACCGGCTGTTAAATGAATGCCAAAGAAATCATACGCACCAAAAACCATGAAATATGGATTGACGATGAAGGCATTTTATGGATAGAGGCCATGGATACGGTTGAAGTTGAGTTGGACGAGGTAAAAGAATATTTTGAAATATATGCAAAGCTGGGTTGCCGTGAAAAAAAAGTTTTGCAGCTCATGGACATGCGAAAAGGCGTTACATTTACCAAAGAGGCCAGGGACTATGCTGCCGAACGCAGCAAGGACTATTTCATTGCATCGGCCTGTGTGAGCGACTCGCTTGCCGTACGCATGCTGGTCAACCTGTCAAAAGTTTTTTACAAGGACCTTGCCCCGGTAAAACTGTTCAGTGACATTGAGAGCGCCAAGGAATGGCTGCGCAAGCAGGGCAAAACACCTACATCAAAAGACGCCTGAGGAAAAACGTTCCGAACGGCACCAGTGAAAGTAAAAAGGCGTACAAGGCTTTAATGGCCGGCAGGTTCTCTTTGTGCATCATCAAAAAAATGTACGCAACATAAACCAGCACAAGCACACCGTGTATCATACCCAATACCTTTACGTATTCAGGCATACCGGCAATATATTTCAGGGGCATGGCCACAAAAAAAAGAAGAATGTAACTCCACCCCTCCACGAAACCCGTGACAAGAAATCCCCTGGTAGTTGCCGATTGCATATTTGCCATGGTTTAAAAGTAAGATTTTTTTCCATGCAAATTAAATAGGTTTTATTACTTTTATGTAATTTGAAAATTTAAAGATTCTAAATTTAGATACGTTATGGGTAAGTTAACCGTTTCGAAAAGATCCCTGTGGGATATCCATTTCCATGAATCATCAGGCAACTTAACTCTTCCCGGTAATTTAAATTTTTGAATCTTTGAATTTTTAAATCCTAAATCTCTTGCCCGACTACAAAAAATATTTCATCATCCCGGCTACACCCGAAGAAGTGTACCAGGCCCTTACCAATCCCCTTTCCATCAAAATATGGACAAATGAAGACGCTGTCATGAGCATTGAGCCCGGCAGCGAGTTCTCGTTATGGGAAGGCAGCATTGTGGGTAAAAACCTGGAATTTGAAGAAAACAAAAAAATTGTGCAGCAATGGTATTTTGGTGAACATACCAGTTCCATTGTAACCATTAAACTGCATGATCACCCCAACGGCACTTCAGTTGAATTAAGGCATACCAACATACCCGATGAAGACTATGATGATATTGTTGAAGGCTGGAACGAAGCTTATTTTGGCAGCCTGCGCGAATTTTTTTGATGCTTTGTTGCCGGTCTTTTCAGAACGCTGATGACGCTGATTGTAATGATACCCGTTGGTTTTTTCCAGCTGCGCGAATTTTTTTAACGGTCATATGCAGGGCACAGGTTCTGCTCTTCAGCCATTGCTGGTATGCTACACCAAATGCTAAAACAATTACGCGGCAGGTCCAACCCGTCAGGACGTTTTGCATACACATTATAACCGTACATAAAATGTATGCGAACAAAACCAAGTCCTATTTGCGGCTGAAAAGCCAGGTTGTTGTAGTGTTCGCTGATAATATATTGCGATTTCATGCGCAGGTCAAACCCATAACCATAAAATAACTGTGGGCCCACACATCAACAGAAGGTATCCAGGTTTTTGTACCCCATTCATAAAGGCATGCTATACCGGCACCGCTGTTACCTCCACCATAACATCCCTTATTGCCAGAGCTGATTGCAAAACCTATTCCACCTGAAGTACGATTATAGCCCGCAAACCGCATTTCGGCCGTAATGGCCGACACACGCTCACAACCAAAGCGACATAAGCCGCTGCGGTAAAAAAATTTTTCTTTTTTCTGCGCCTGAAAATGATCCTGAAGGGTATCCTGGGCCCGGTTACCCTGTATGCACAAAAAAAACAGCAAAAAAAACACGCTTGCCCGCATTCGTATTGTTTGCTGTTAAATTAGCGAATTGTGCGTTCTTTTTTAAAAAAATCAAACGCCCTGATCACTTTATTTATCCCGGGGCGCATATCATTTTGCCAACGCTGCCAGGTGACCGGCCAAACCAAAACGTATATCAGCATACGTATATTCATCGCCAAGGGCCTCCTTAATGGGCGCCAGTTTGTACGTGTCCAGCTTTTTAACCGCGTCAACAATGTTATCCATTTTTTCCTGGCTCAGGAACCGCGTTGCCTGCAAAATCCCCCTGGCAACATATTGGGTTAAATGCCCCTCGATACTTGCAATGGCCAGTTTTCTTTTGGAAGCAATTTCCTCCAGTGAATAGCCTTCCATAAGTAAATCGTACGAAATTTTTGCCGAAGGAATTTTTTCTTTCTTAATTTTTTTTTCTTTTTCAACCGCTTCCCTGCCAGCATCCTTTCGGTCCTCCATTTCGTTTTTACCCTGCCTGGCTGCGTCATTCAGGCGGGCGGGTTTTTGCAGCGGTTTTTTCAAAGCATCCAGTTTTTCCATGCGCAGCGAATCATGTACAAGCGCATTTAAATCATTCCGCGAAAATTCCTGCCTGTGCAATACGGCCGTTGCCAGTGCCAGGGCTTTTTTCATTTTTTTTATTTGCTCGTAAAAGGCCGTTTCAAGCTCCAGCAATTCACCTGCATATGCTTTCACCCCTTTTTCGCCTTTAATGGTTTCAACCTGCACGAAAATTTTTCCGGAAAGTCCATTCAGCAATGGAATAAAATAATCGGTTGCCGGTCTTAAACGTTCAAGTACAGGCCCTGCAAAGTTTTCACCGTGCTGGTAATAAATGTTCCTGACCTGGTTTAAAAAACCTGCACCATGCGCACTTACCTGTTCAAATTCCTGTTTTAATTCCCTGGCCCATGTGGCGTGTTTTTGTTTGACCGAACGTTTTTCATCCATCATGTAACTTTCAGCATGCGCCTTTATCACGTAATTTAAGTGGGTAAAATCAAAACTGGTTTGCAGGTATTCATACAAATACCCGCCTGATTCGTGGTCAACCATGGTAGCCAGGTTTTCATGCGTTGGTTTTGTTTTTGAAAATGCGCCAACATTCGGGTCCTGAAACAGGCTACCGTTATTGATGCGCGAAGTCATTATTAAACCGTTCAACGAACGCAAACGCGAAAGCGCAACATATACCTGCCCGGGGGCAAACGCATCGCCAATGTCAACAATGGCCTTGTCAAACGTAAGCCCCTGGCTTTTGTGAACGGTAATGGCCCAGGCCAGTTTCAGTGGAAACTGTGAAAACGTGCCCGACACCTTTTCTTCAATTTCATTGGTTTGCGGGTTGATTTCATATTTTAAATTTTCCCAGGTATACGTTTCAACACTTACCGGCTTGGTGCCATCGTTAAAACTCACTTCTATTGTTTTTTCATCAAGCCGCGTAACCGTACCAATTTTCCCGTTAAAAAAACGCTGTGCCCCGGTAGGGTCATTCTTCACAAACATAACCTGGGCGCCTGTTTTTAATTCAAGGCGCATTTCAACCGGATAAGCAAATTCATTGAAGTCACCTTCAATAACTGCGGTATAGTAAAACGATTTTTCTTTTATTTTTAAAAGATAACCGGCATTTAACCGGTCAGCCTTATAATTATGCGTGGTAAGTGTAATGCAATTATCGCCCGGCTGCGGCTTAAAGCCCGGTTTATAATGGGTGTTTAACAAGGCCACATCATCGGGCCCTACCGTATTGTTCCGCAAATTGTTTAACAACCCTATAAACACCTCATCGTCCTGCCGGTAAATTTTATCCAGTTCAATGTAAAGAGGTTTTTCATGCTGCAACACCCGTGCGTCAAAAAAGAAAATGCTGTTGTAATATTTTTTCAGGATTTCCCATTCACCGTCTTTCACAACAGGGGGCAATTGCAACAGGTCGCCAATGAACAGCACCTGCACCCCGCCAAAAGGCTTTGTGTTCCTGCGTATGCTGCGCAATACGGTATCAATGGCATCCAGCAAATCGGCCCTGAGCATGCTTACCTCGTCAATAATGAGCAGTTCAAGTTCAATGAGCAATTTGCGTTTATTGCCGTGCATATGCAAACCGCGCATGAGCGATGCGGGATCATTCAATTTAAATTGCTGCAAGGCCCCATGGTCACCCTGGTTTACGGGCACAAAACTTCCAAAAGGCAATTGAAAAAGCGAATGAATGGTAACTCCACCTGCGTTTATGGCGGCAATACCTGTAGGAGCTACAATGACGGATTTTTTGTGCGAGTGCGCAACAATGTGGCGCAAAAAAGTGGTTTTTCCTGTGCCGGCTTTACCTGTTAAAAAAATGTTTTTGCTGGTGTGGTTAATGAATTTAGAGGCGATTGCCGCTGTGTTCGTTTCCTGTGTTTCCATGGTGGTTCAAGTGCTTCCTGTCTTTTTTCGTTAATAATGAATTGATTTCCGTACTTTCAATCACAACAAATATAGCTGCTTCGGTCAGTTTTTCAAGCATTTTTAATAACTTTTTCCCCAGACAATGTATAATCAGCAAAGTTTCGGGGGAAACCTCATGGGGCTAAAAAATATGGAAAACTTTTGGTAAATCTGCTCCCAGCGTTGCCCCCGCCCTATGAATTTTTAACTTTATTTACCCGCAACAATTGCGTATTTTTACGCCTTCTCACGCATTATGGAACAACCTAAAAAATTATTCTTGCTGGATGCCTTTGCGCTCATTTACCGGGGTTATTTTGCCTTAAATGCCAATCCGGGCTATAAACCGGTTAATTCCCGCGGGGTTGATACCTCGGCCATCCTGGGTTTTGTGAATACCCTTGTGGAACTGATTGCCAAAGAAAATCCTTCGCACATTGCAGTTGTTTTTGATACGCCTGAGCCCACCCAGCGGCATATTGAGTACAAGGAATACAAAGCCAACCGTGACGAGGTGCCCGATGCCATCACAGTTGGGGTTCCCTACATTGAAAAAATAATTGACGCATTTAATATCAAACGCATTGGTTTGCCCGGATACGAAGCCGATGATGTGATTGGTACCCTGGCCAAACAGGCCGCCCAACAAGGTATACAGGTATACATGATGACCTCCGACAAGGATTTTGGACAATTGGTTACTGAAAACATATACATGTATAAGCCCGGCCGCCAGGGTAACGATGCCGAAATATGGGGCATTGCCGAGGTATGCGCAAAATTCGATTTGCATAAAACCGAACAGGTCATTGATATGCTGGGGTTGATGGGCGACACCGTTGACAACATTCCGGGTGTGCCTGGCGTAGGACCAAAAACCGCTTCAAAACTCCTGAAAGAATTTGGTACGCTTGAAAACATTTTGGCCAATACCGACAAGCAAAAAGGAAAACTGAAAGAAAATTTAGAAACCTACAGGGAACAGGCTTTGCTTTCAAAAAGACTTGCTACCATTTTGCTTGATGCACCTATTGAATTCCATTTTGAAGATTTTTCACACAAGGAAAAAAATACCGATGAGCTGCACAACCTTTTCAGCGAACTGGAATTCCGCAGCCTTTCAAAACGCGTGCTCTCAAAAGAAATAATGGCACAAACCATTAAACCGGCCGCCATTGACGGTGAAAACGGCCAAACCAATTTGTTCAGCGATTTTGGCGATGAAATTGAAACGGTAAAAACCATTACCGATTTTAAAACCATTGAAACCACGCCTCACACGTACCACCTGGTAACCGGCCCTGCCGCCATGCAAAACCTGGCCCGTGAAATGGAAACGCAAACCGAATTTTGTTTTGATACTGAAACAACCGGCCTTGACGTGCTTACCTGCGAAATTGTTGGCCTTTCGGTTTCTTTCAGGGAAGGTGAAGCATACTACGTGCCTTTCCCGGCCGACCAGGAAGAAGCAAAAAAGCAGTTTGAAATTTTCAAGCCCGCTTTTGAAAACGATAAAATCCAGAAAATCGGGCAGAACATTAAATACGATATCGGTGTGCTGAAAAATTACGATGTGGCCGTCAAAGGCGTTTTGTTTGACACCATGCTGGCACATTATATTTTGAAGCCTGAAAGCAAGCATGGGATGGACATCATGTCGGAAAATTATTTGCAGTACAGGCCAGTATCCATTGAAACGCTTATTGGTAAAAAAGGAAAAACGCAGCTAAGCATGCGCGATGTGGACCTTGAAAAAATAAAAGATTACGCTGCCGAAGATGCCGATGTGACCTTCAAGCTTAAAAACTATTTGCATCCCATTCTTGAAAAAACATCCTCCAAAAAAGTGTATTACGATATTGAAGGCCCGCTTGTGCCGGTACTTGAACGCATGGAACGCGAAGGTATTCGCGTGGACAAGCCCTTCCTGGAAAGTTTCTCGGCACAAATTTTTGAGCGCATGCTCAAGGTTGAGGAAGAGATACAGGAACTGGCAGGGCACCCGTTGTTTGAAGACGGTAAGGGGAAACTTGTAAAATGGAACGTTGACTCGCCCCGCCAGGTAGGGGAAGTATTGTTTGAACGGCTGAAGCTTGATGAAAAGGCCAAAAAAACGGCCAAAACAAAACAATATTCCACCGATGAGAGCAACCTGCTGAAATACGAAAAAAAACATCCCATCATTTCAAAAATTCTGGACTACCGTGAATTGGCCAAATTAAAAAGCACGTATGCCGATGCCATTCCTGCCATGATCAACCCGAAAACAGGAAGGGTGCATACCTCGTTTATGCAGGCCGTTGCCGCTACCGGCCGGTTAAGTTCTGATAAACCCAACTTGCAGAACATTCCCATACGCACCGAACTGGGCAGGCAAATGCGCAAAGCTTTTATTGCACGCGATGAAAACCATGTATTGATATCGGCCGACTATTCGCAAATTGAATTGCGTGTAATTGCAGCGTTAAGTGGCGACAAAAACATGATTGAAGCTTTTAAATCGGGGCAGGACTTCCATACAGCCACCGCGGCAAAAGTTTACAACGTAAGTCCCGAAAACGTTACAAAGGAAATGCGCAGCGCGGCAAAAGCGGTCAATTTCGGGATTATTTACGGGCAGTCAGCCTTTGGCCTTGCACAAAACCTGGGCATAAGCAATACCGAGGCCAAAGAAATCATTGAAAACTATTTTGCACAATACCCGGGAATCAAAGAATACATGGTGAACAATGTGCAAAAAGCGCGCAAACAGGGTTTTGTGGAAACTGTATACGGGCGCAGGAGGTATTTACCCGATATTGAAAGCGGCAATGCTGTTGTGCGCGGGTTCAGCGAACGGAACGCCATCAATTCGCCCATACAGGGTTCGGCTGCCGACATGATCAAACTGGCCATGATTAAAATTGACAAGGCGCTCATCAATGCGAAATACAAAACAAAAATGATTTTGCAGGTGCATGACGAATTGATATTTGACGCACCCAAAGAAGAAATAGCCCAGGTGAGCATGCTTATTAAAAATTGCATGGAAGCGGCCATGCAGCTAAGTGTGCCCATTGTGGCCGAAGTAAGCCATGGAGCCAGCTGGCTTGAGGCGCACTAGGCAATTAACAATGCACAATATTCAAATTCAATGGCCGGAGTCCTTAATTCAGACCCTTTTATGCAAGGACCCAGCGGTTATTTTGTGTTAATCACAACAGTGAAGTAATTCTAAATGAATCATTAAATTTATAACACGTTCCTGCTCTGCTCATCAAAACGGATTAACCCTCAATTCATAATTGTCGATGATTGTCTAAGCAAAGATAACAAAATCTAATTAAATCATAATAATCAGGCTTTTAAGCTTCTAACCCCTCCATATACTCTTATTATTATTTGTACTTATTCAGAGGGTTTTTGTCACTCCTGTGTTACTCGCAATTCTTCATGCCCTACATGCAGGGTACAATTCCCTGCTTGGCCTTTTTTGTTCTCGTATGAGAAAAAAAGGTGGAGTAACAAAATGTTTAACCCCTTTAAAAAATAAAGTTATGGGAGTTTATTTAAGAGAAAAGAAACTCAAAAATGGTAAGGTATCACTATACCTAGATGTTTATCACAATGGGCATAGATACCCGCCAGATTTTTTGGAAATTCATATCAATAAGAAAAATCCAACAGACGAAGATAAAGAAAAATTAAAGTTAGCCAATGAAAAACGGAAAGCAATTGATCTCCAATTAACCGCAGACAACTTACAGCTAATTAATAAGAAACTCGCTAAAGCTGATTTCATAGAATGGTGTCGAGGTTATTTTAACTCTAAAACTAAAAATAGAAGCTATAAAAAAGTGCTTGACTATTTGTCTGAGTTTGTTAACCACGCTCCATTACCTTTCTATAAAATTGACCTTAATTTGTGTCGAGACTTTCAGAAATTTCTTTTTACTAAAGGAAGCAATAATGGTGTTTTACATTTAATGGTAATACTATTTGGCGGACTTAAAGAAGCGGAAAAACGTAATTATATTCATAAAAATCCAATGCTTTTAATGGATAAGTCCGATAGGCTTAAAAAAAAGGAAATACCACCAACCTCGTTTAGCATTGAACAACTCCAAAAGCTTGCTGATACTCCTATTAAAATAAATCCGCAGTATCGGCAAGCATATTTTTTCAGTTGTTTTTCAGGGTTAAGATGGTCAGATGCCAATTGCTTGAAGTGGGATGAAATTATCACGAAAACGATTAACGGTGTTGAAAAATGGTTCATGTTTTTTGAGCAGGAAAAAACAGAGAATCCAGAATACCTGCCTCTTTCGGAACAAGCCATATTCATTCTTAAAATGCGAATGGAAGAAAGGGAAAATGAACCTGAAAGTCCATATGTGTTTCCGGCAGTCAAAGAAACCAATGAAAAAACAACTCCTGTTTACCAAAGGGTGAAATATGCCCTAAAAAAGTGGGCAAAGGCAGCGGGAATT
>DASPJQ010000570.1:0-3282 GCA_035628535.1 Flavobacteriales bacterium
TACTGTACCTGAATTACCGGCCTATACCGGTTATGTAATTTTGAAACAAAAATGAGAACAGGATTGGTTTTTATAACGGTATTTTTCAGCCTGTATGCAAAAACGCAGCATACACCGCTAACCACACAGTACATGTTCAACAACCTTGTGATCAATCCGGCTTATACAGGAGCAATGAATGCGTTCACCTGCTCAGCAAGCCACCGTTCACAATGGCTGGGCCTTAACGGGGCCCCGGAGACACAGAATTTTACGGTGCATGGGCCTTTGCGCAATGAAAACATTGCCCTTGGTTTATTGCTGTTTCGCGATGTAATTGGTGTTACAGCCCAAAATGGCGCTTTTTTAAGTTATGCATATAGAATCAAAATGAATAAAAGCAGGCTTTGCTTTGGTCTTGCAGGTGGCGCTTCGTTTTTAAAATCGTCATACAACCAGGTTGTAACCGTAACAGCCAATGATCCTTCCTTTACCGGACATTCGCCAACCTATGTTTTACCCAATGCTAGTTTTGGAATTTATTTTTATAATAAACTACTGTTTACCGGTTTATCACTCCCTTATTTTATAACAAATAAAATTATTGGCGGCAGTTCACAGGTTGAATACGGTTATGACAATTTTAACCTGCATGCCCAATTGGGACTTTATTTGAAATTCGGGCCAAATTTCACCCTTAAACCTTCAACGCTAATAAAGGTCAATGTGCGTAAAGCACCGCAAACCGACTTAAACCTGCTTGCGCTTTTTTGGAATAAACTTGGCCTTGGTATTTCCTGGAGGATAGATGACGCGATTATCATACCGGCACAAATTCACGTTAACGACCAATTTATGATTGGTTATTCATATGATATGACCATTTCGGCACTTAAAAGTTATCAATTTGGTTCGCATGAGTTATTCATTCGGTATTGTTTCCTGAAAACGGTCAACGCGGCAAATCCACGTTTTTTTTAACCATGAAACAATTCTCTTATATAGCAATGTGGTTAGCGGTTTGTGGTAGTTTGAACGCACAAAAAGTAAGGCATATTCATGAAATTAAAACCAACCGCCCGTCCTTTGCGTCAATGCCCTATAAGGCAGGCTATGTTTTTGTTGCCTCACAAAACAACTTCAGGTTGATCAAAACAATTA
Source organism: Flavobacteriales bacterium (assembly GCA_035628535.1). Taxonomy (GTDB): domain Bacteria; phylum Bacteroidota; class Bacteroidia; order Flavobacteriales_D; family UBA2798; genus DASPJQ01. The sequence goes on from DASPJQ010000570.1 coordinate 1,141, forward strand.
ATGAGGATGATAACACGCGTATGCTCGGTATGTTTTATTTTGATACGGTTAATCGGCAGGAGCAGCGTATGCGTTATTCCTTCAATGCATCGTTAAACAATGGGCCTATAACGTTTTATAACCATGATTCCCACGCGGTGCTTACACGTAATCTGGAGCAAACGTCAAAACAAACCAGGAACAGGTTAGGACTTTATTTTTTGGCGGAAAAGAACGGTGAATGGTCAATTCAAAATGAATTTCCGTTTAACAGCACTGATTATTCCTGTGCACAGGCATGCATGAACAGGAAAGGTGATAAAATGATTTTTGCCTCAGATATGCCGGGAGGGCATGGTGGAACGGATTTGTATATAACCGCATTCGAAAACAATCAATGGACCAAACCGGTTAATTTAGGGCCCGCAATTAATACGTCCGAAAACGAGATGTTTCCGTTTGTTTCGGAATCGGGTAAATTATTTTTTTCTTCTGCCAAACCTGGAGGAAAAGGGGGGCTGGACGTTTATTTTTGCGAATCAAAAGGGAGGCAGTATTCAAAGCCTGTACCGCTTGATACACTAATTAACAGTGCGGCCGATGATTTTGCCTATTGGTGTGACAGCACCGAACGTAGGGGAGGCTTCTCTTCAGCACGGTCTGGTCATGACAAAATATACACCTTTGGGTTTTCTCTTCCGGTATTCAAAGAATGCGAGGCTTCGGAGGAACGTGTATTATGCTACGAGTTTTCCGAGGAAGCAACTGCTGATGTGGATAGCCTTCCACTGGTATATGAATGGGATTTTGGTGACGGGCACAAAGTAAAAGGCCTTGCCACTGAACATTGTTTTGAAAAACCTGGCGTTTATAAAGTCAGCCTCAATATTCTTGATACCGTTATTAAAAAACTCTATATGAATGAGGCTTCGTATGACTTGGAAGTGCGTGACATACGCCAACCTTCAATGCCTTTGCCTGACACATTGTTCTTAAAAGACACTCTTCATTTAACCACGGGTGCCGGAACATTTACCGATTTCTCAATTATGCATAATTACTGGGTTATTGAAAACAAAATTTACGAGGAGGACAAAAAATACCATGTTTTTAAGTCTACAGGTATTTACCCTGTAATTTTAGGGATTACTTCGGGGCAGGACCAGAAAGGGAATTATGATAAAAAGTGTTATGTAAAAGAAATTGTTGTGACCGATGGTACACAAATACCTCAAACAGTAAATGTAAATAACGCTGTTGTTGAAACAAATAAACCGCAAAAGGATACTTCTGTAAATTACCGGGTAGTATTGGATGAGTCTGAAACCCGCAAGGAAATTAACGAGAAAAATTTCAGTTATTTGCATTCGAGGGTAAAAGAATATTATTTTAAAGAAGATAGTTTATACAAATATGCAGTTGGCGTATCATCAAATCCTGTAAAATTGAAATCGCTTTACGATTCGGTGCACAGGGCAGGTTTTGTTGAAGCCCGTGTTGAAGGAATGGACAAGCACCTTGAATCAACGTCACAGTATGCGGTTTCAGATAGAGAATTCAAAGGTATTTCGGCAGGGCAATTGGATTCGTTGACAGGACAAACGTTTGAGTTGGCAGTAATTACTTTTGATTACAATAAATGGGACATTAAATCAGAGGGGCTTCCTTACCTTGATACGTTGGTAAAATATTTGCAACGCCATAAAAGTTGCACGCTCGAAATAACTGCGCATACTGATAGTAAGGGGCCTGACGAGTTTAACCGTAATTTATCGCAACAAAGGGCTGTTTCAGTGTTCAACTATCTTGCGTCAAAAGGTATTGAACCGGGCCGTATGATCAAATTGGGATATGGGGAAAAATTTCCTAAATATCCAAATACCACTGAGGAAAACATGATGAAAAACAGGAGGGTTGAATTTAGAATATTAAAATGAAAAAGAATATAACAATAGTCATGTTGGCTTTTTTTACAGGTAATGCGGCAACCCAACAACTTCCGGGACTTGAAGAAAACATACCGTTCATGGTAACATTTAGTAAAAATGCCGATAAATCCTGGGGCGATGATGATTTTTGCCAGATTGCCTTTATGGTAATTCCCAAAACACAAAAATCGGCTGTGTACCTGCGTATTTTCGACCCCGATGTAGGAGGTAAGTA
>DASPJQ010000571.1:0-2973 GCA_035628535.1 Flavobacteriales bacterium
AACTTACCCGTGCCGAATTACACACTACCTTAAGAAATTACTTTGGTAATCGTCCTGTTTTTTCTGAATATGGAATGACGGAATTGCTGTCACAGGCTTGGTATGATGGAAGGGTGTTTAAATCGCCACCTTGGATGAAGGTGCTTGTTCGCGGAAAAAATGATCCCATGGCGGTAAACGCGCACGGCTCGGGGGGACTTAACATCATTGACCTGGCCAATGTTTACAGTTGCAGTTTTATTGCAACGGGCGATGCTGGTTTTGTTTATCCTGATGGGAGTTTTAATGTTCACGGCAGGCTTGACAACCAGGATATACGCGGGTGCAACCTCTTGTATGAAGATGCGTGAAAAAGGTAAAAGCACGCAGAAAATGCGGAAGTACGCTGAAAGAGATACGCTGCAGAATGCTGCGGATCCCGCGCGCGGGGCAAGTCCTACCATTTGAAGATCAATAATTTTTTACTTTTGGAACAATATTTGAATTCAATAAAAAAAGTGGCTATGAAATCGTTTAACATATACCTGGCAGCGTTCCTGTTTTTAATCAGCAGTTGTTCTCCCAAAGTACCGTACACATCTTACCTGGCAAGCAAATACCAGTTAACCGAAGATGAACTCAAAAAGGTGCAGTTTTACGCCAGCGATGATATTATTTTGTATACCAAAGAAAGCTCATCTAAAACAGGTACAGAAAACGGCACAATTGTAATCAGCAGCAGCGAGGCCGAAAACCAAATCCTTATTAAAAAGGGAACTCCCGGAATTTTAATGAAACAGGTGGGAACCGATAAAGTGTACATCAGCTTTGAAGTAGGCGACAATAAATTTTTAGTTTTTGGATCAACCGGTCAGCGCGAGCCGTTTAAACTCCAGGCCGAAAGCTGGGAAGGCGGCCGCGGAAAATTATCGTATGACGGAAAAATATACTATGCCAGCAGCATGAGCGGAAGCACGCACCTGTTGGTGTCAATCAAAAAATTCCAAAAGAAAAAATCAAACCAAAAGGTTGTTGAGGGAAGAAAGATTGAATAGTTTGATTTCAAATAACGAGACCTCAAATAATGAAATATCCGAAATCCGGGTTGTAAATGTTTAATATGCCGTTCATGCTCATAGTTGAATTTCTTATTCAAAATCATTATTTTTTTTGATTGATACCATATATTTCATTATTTAAAATTTCTTTATTCAAAATTCTTTATATTTACTTCCATGAGTTCCTCATCTCCGGTTCCGGCATTTTCATGGGACGACTGGTACGAATCAGTTGGAGGACGAAGCATTCACATTGACGAAGTTGAAAGGCTTTTAAAAGAAATACGGGAAGACCAATATAAACGTTTTGAGAGCGAAGTTTCCCCGGTCAAAACTGTTTTCTCAAGCAAAACGGAGGCCGCTGCCCACGTTAAACAAAAAGCGGTTGAATTCGGTGCTGACCTTGTGGGTATTTGCGAAATTGAGCCAGGCGATGTTTACAAGGGAAAAACCGTCAATGAAAAATTCGCCATTGCTTTGGGCCAGCGCATGCGCTGGCGCGAGTTCCAGGTTGTGCCATCACGCGAATCGGCAATTGAATGCATGCGCATTTACCATTCACTGGGCGAAATTGTAATCAAACTGGCTGCCCACATACGCAGTTTAGGATATGCCTGCAAAATTGAGCATCCTATTGGCGACAGCGATTTATTGCATATTCCAATTGCATTAAAAGCAGGATTTGGTGAATTAGGACGTCATGGTTCCATTATTAATCCAAAACTGGGTCCGCTGTTCAGGATGGGAAGCATTGCCACTTCCATGCCATTGCAAATTGATCACCCCATTGACGCAGGCATTGCAAAGTTCTGCGACAAATGCAAGGCTTGTCGCATTTATTGCCCGGCAAAAGCCATTCCTGATGAACGTAGCGCGTATGCCGGGAAAGACCATTTAGGCTATGACAGGTATATGGTTGACACCGCCAGGTGTTTTCCGTATTTTGCAAAACACAATTATTGCTCTATTTGTTTACCTGTGTGTGTGTATAACCATAAGGAATGGGCCAAAGATTTTGAAGGTTTTCAAACCAAACTGTTTCCCACAGTTATAATGGAAGAACCGCCACCACCGGCCAATAATATTCCTCCCGGAAAAAGGCATGAATACAACGACCTCAGCAAATCCCAATCCTGATATAAAAACAGGGCGGTTACTGCACCTGGATTATTTAAGAGGCTTATCGGCATTGGGAATTATGATGTTCCATTATTGTTCCTGGACCATGGGACGATTTGAAAGTGATAGTTTTTTAGGGCGTTTTGGAGTGTACGGTGTTTCCATTTTTTATGTTCTGAGCGGAATAACCCTTTTCCATGTTTACAAAAAAAAACTAACGGCCACTTTTTCTTCCCTGGTTGATTTTTTTAAAAAACGTTTCTTACGCATATTTCCTTTATACTGGGTTGCCACTATTTCAACTTTGATTTTATTGGGCTACAACCCTGGCATATTCAAACTTGGTATACACCTGTCAGGTCTATTTGGGTTCGTGAAATGGCATGAAAGTATTGCCGTTGGTTCATGGTCCATCGGAAATGAATTGGTGTTCTATGCTGTATTTCCATTCATCCTGTTCACTGCGCGAAAATCATTATGGTTACTGGTTCTTATTTCAGCAAGTATTTTTTGTTTATATGTATACTTTGCGTTTTTCGCGATTGATCCCGATAATAAATTGCCAGGCTTTTGGCGTGACTATGTGAACCCTTTGAATCAATTATTTTTGTTTTTAGGGGGATTTTTAATCGGGTTTGTTTTTCAGCATATGCGAATAAAAAATTTATGGAACATAATCCTGCTGATTTTTTCGCTGATTGCATTTATTTTTTACCCGGTAAACGGTGAGTTTATTCATTTGGTTAGCGGAACAAACAGGATGGTTTTTACAGCGCTTTGTTTTTTGATTTGCTTTGGCTTTTATAAAGCAGCGTTT
>DASPJQ010000572.1:0-2750 GCA_035628535.1 Flavobacteriales bacterium
AAAAGGAAAAAAATAACCCGCACTATCCAATTCAAAATCCAAAATGGCAATTATTTCGCCACAGCTTTAATTTCCAGGATTTCGCAAAGTTTTTCTACGGCATAATCAATATCGTCTTTTTGCGTGTATTTGCTGAACGAAAAACGGATATTGACGCGGTTTGGATCAACCCTTAATGCTTCCAGTACGTGTGAGCCCTTATTGCTCCCGCTTGAACAGGCACTCCCGCCCGAGGCAGCAATGCCATTAATATCAAGTTTGAAAAGCAGCATGTCATTATTGGCATTTGGTGGAAATGATACATTGAGCACGGTATACAACGACTGCCCGTTGTAATCACCATTAAATTCAACGCCTGGTATGTCCCTTTTCAGGGAATTAATCATATAAGTTTTGAGGCCCGAAATGTGTGCGGCATGGTCGGCCATTTCTGCACAGGCAATTTCCAGGGCCCTGGCCATTCCAACAATTCCGTAAAGGTTCTCCGTTCCCCCCCTTAGGTTGCGTTCCTGTGCTCCACCGTGAATAAGGGGATTAATCTTTAACTTTTCGCTTTTGAAAAGAAAACCAACTCCTTTTGGACCGTGAAATTTATGCGCACCACAGGTTAAAAAATTGATTTTTGACCGCTGAACGTCCAACGCATAATGCCCCATGGTTTGAACGGTATCGCTGTGAAAAAAAGCATTGTATTTTGCACAAAGCTCACCCGTTTTATCAAGGTCAAGTAAATTTCCAATTTCATTGTTTGCGTGCATAAGGCTTACAAGCGAGTTGGGATTTTTCGACAACAACTCTTCCAGGTGACTCATGTCAACGTGCCCGTTGGCTGTAAGATTAACCATTGAATGGTTAACATTGGTTTTGGCGCACATATTTTCAATGGTATGTCCCACAGCATGGTGTTCAATACAACTGGAAATAATATGCTTTACCCCAAGGTCAAGTACGGCACTCGCAATAGCAAGGTTGTCGGCTTCAGTCCCGCCCGAGGTGAAAATAATTTCAGATGATTTGGCATTTATAAGGCTTGCAATCTTTTTGCGTGACGTTTCTATGGCGCCTTTGGTTTTTCGTCCAAATGAATGCGTACTTGAAGGATTTCCGAAATCTTCCCGCATGATTTGTATCATTGCTTCTAAAACATTGGGATCCAATTCGGTTGTTGCTGCGTTGTCAAGGTAAACCCTTTTTGTCATAATGCAAATTTCGTGATAAAATTAGTTAACTTCAAAAAAAATAGATGGCAGGCTTGGATTTTCAACCAAGTATGGCTTTTACATTTTGTTTGATCAATTCGGCATATTCGTTTGCTTTTTCTGGCGACTTGCCTTCGCTGTATATGCGAATAATGGGTTCAGTATTGCTTTTTCGTAAATGGACCCATCCTTCGGCAAAATCAATTTTTACACCGTCAACCGTATTGATTTTTTCTTTTTTGTGCAGGTCTTTGATTTTTGAAAGCAAATCATCAACATTTACACCCGTATTCAAATCAATTTTATTTTTACTCATGTGGTAGGCAGGATATTGATTTTTAAGTTCAGTCAGGCTCATTTTTTTTTCGGCTAAATGACTTAAAAATAAGGCAATTCCAACAAGAGCATCACGCCCATAATGGGCATCCGGATAAATAATTCCACCGTTGCCTTCACCGCCAATTACGGCCTGTGTTTCTTTCATTTTCATGACCACATTTACTTCGCCAACGGCTGCAGCGGCATAACTGCCGCCATGTTTTAGCGTAATGTCGTGTAAAGCGCGGGTTGATGAAAGGTTGCTCACCGTGTTTCCTTTTTTATGCGATAAAACATAATCGGCAATGGCCACCAGGGTGTATTCTTCGCCAAACATGGTGCCGTCTTCATTAATGAATGCGAGGCGGTCAACATCAGGATCAACCACTATACCCATATCAGCCTTTTTTGCCACAATTTCTTTTGATGTTTCAGTCAAATGTTCGGGAAGTGGCTCTGGGTTATGCGCAAATTTCCCGTTGGGTTCTCCATTCAGCACAGTAATATTGCCCACACCCAATGCACGCAATAATTCAGGTACGGCCGTTCCACCCGTTGAATTGATCCCGTCAACTACTATCTTGAAACCGGCTTTTGAAATAAGGTCTTTGTTAACCAGGGGCAATTTTAAAATGGAAGAAATGTGAATGCCAATGTAATTTGGTATGCTGGTGACTGTTCCCAATGCTTCAATTCCGGCATAATTAAAGTCGTTTGCAGCTGCAATGCGCAATACTTCAGCCCCTGTTTCGGCCGAAATAAATTCTCCCTTATGGTTAAGCAATTTTAAGGCATTCCATTGGGCCGGGTTATGGCTGGCAGTTAAAATAATTCCGGCATTGGCCTGCTCGTTCACCACGGCAAATTCAACGGTTGGTGTTGTAGATAAACCTACATCAATCACATGCGCGCCCATTCCAACCAGGGTATTACAAACTAATCCGGCTATCATCTCACCCGAAATACGGGCATCACGTCCAACAACAATTTTCGGGTTTTCCTTTCCTGAATTTTTCTTTGCCCACTCTGTAAAAGCTGACGTGAATAAAACAGCATCTATGGGAGTCAGGCCATCACCGGGTTTTCCGCCAATGGTACCGCGTATTCCTGATATTGATTTGATAAGTGACATGTGCTTTTTTTTCAAATTTAGCCAAGTTGAATTCAATAAAGCGCTGTTTAAAACTATTTATCAACATGACCCTTCTAAGGTATTAATTCCTATATTTGTTA
>DASPJQ010000573.1:0-1548 GCA_035628535.1 Flavobacteriales bacterium
CATAAGGGGTTTGGTATACCTGTCGTATATTTCACCAAATGCATTGCTGTCGCCTTCGGCCAGCAATTTCATAAGGTATTCATCGGTATGTTTGCGGTAACCCTGACCCACCCTCTTTTTTGTGCTTAATTGAATAATTCGTTTACCTGCTTTTCATTGCCATTTATTTTAGCAATTTTAATGGCCAGCGATTTTGCCGCAGCAGCCTCCTTATCTTTATTTTCAGCTGTATAATATTTATAAACCGTTATGAGAACAGGCAGATAATTGTTTGCCATTTTTTTGGCATAATCGTCCGTCATGGTTGTTTTCTCCAACTGTGTCTTTTTATATTTTCCCGACCACAGCGATTCAATTTTTGTGGCATCGGGTTTTGATTCCCCGTATTTAAAGGCAAGGCCGTTCAGTTCAAGGTTTGATTCGTGTTTTTTCAACTCGCTTTTTGAAAACGCACTTGAAAAATATACACTGCGGGTTGCCTGTAATTTGGTTGCAATGTCAAAAGCTGATGTATAACTGTTTCCGGTCCATGAAAAAGAAATCCCCAGGCGTTTTGAAAGGGCATTGCGGTATGTTTCACTGTTCAGGTAATCAATATTAATGATTTCCACACCGGGGTTTACTTTCAAATTTAACTGCTGATAATAGACCGGGTAAGTGTCCATTACACCATGCGTGAACAATACTGAATTATTGTCCAATGATTGAAGCAGGTTGTATGCATATTCGTCAATGAACGTTTCATACCTGCTTACCTTGCGGTGTTTTTGTACAGATTCTTTTAATTTGGGAATATCACCGGTAATGGCATAATAGGCAACGTATTGTTCAACGATATCAAGCTGATCGGGCTTTATTTCGGCAGCTTTGGCAAGGTATCCAATGAGTGATGTGTTGTGCTGCCCATTTAAATAAACCGCCAGGTTATATTCGTACGAAGCGGGTACCTTTGCTTTCATTTCTTCCAGGATATCGTTCAATTCCTGTTTTTGTGCTGCGGTCAACACTTTGGAACTGGAGGTGTAAAACGAGTACAGCGATGATTTGTACAAATTCAACCAGGCCTGTGAAGAGGCCGGCTGTTCCCTGGCCTGGCGTTCAAACGCATCGGCCTCGGTTTTATAATAGCCCTGGCTACGTACATCCTGGGTAGGATTGTTTAGTTCGTTTGCTGCGCCATTGTTGCTAATTGTATAGTTGGCTGAAGCTTTATTTTTCGTGGTTGTTTCGGTATTAGTTTGGCCAAATGCATTCGCACTACACACAATCAACAAGTTAAATATGACAAAAAAACGCACCATTTTTACTTTTTTAAACCTGTACAGTTGCAGGGGTATTTGGTTCAAATATACGAAGTAGAATTCTTTTTTAAGGCTTTAGGTGCTTTTTAATATCAGCTAAAGGCTTAATGCCGTAATTTAGAACGTAGAATTTAGCCGGTATATTCAATAATTGAGGTAGTAAATACAGGGCAGCCGTTAAGGTGCTCAGAAATCCAGTATCAGATTATGCACAAGATAAAAAATAAAACATTGATAGTCAGTTATA
>DASPJQ010000574.1:0-3128 GCA_035628535.1 Flavobacteriales bacterium
ACTACAAAAGCACTACGGGCGACACGAAGACCGATAAAACGCTTAGCGCTATCAACAAACTTTCACCGGCTGAAAACAAGGCCGCCTATGACAAAAGCTTTTGTGAAAAGGTAAAGGAGCAAGTGATACTGTTTGAATCAAATGATTTAATGGAACAAAGCCTATTGGAAACCGATAAAGGAAATTACGATAAAGCGCGTGCATTGAATGCCGCTAACGCATCCTACCTGAACAGCAATGCGGGTTATGTGAGCAAAAGCCCCGAATTGCAGAACCAGTTAAAAACCAATGACGCTTACGAAAAAGATTTAAAGGATGCCGAAAGTAAAAGTGAGGCTGAAAAGAAAATGATGCAGAAGTCAAAAAAAGAGTCGAATTATAAGCTTAAAATGAAATATTAAAGGTGTTGTTTTAGCTGCCGGGACTTCTCCACAACCCTAAACCGTCAGGGTGTGGCTTTTGTCCCGGCTTTTTTTTCAAATGAATTGTTATATACGCATTCAAACTAACTAAACGGGAACTAAAATTGTCCGAAAAAATCGTTGTGCCATATATTGGTTCTTCCTGAAACATGTAAAAATTGAACAAAGGCGGTGTTTATTTGGCACTAAAAACCGGGTTTACGTCCTATTTTATTTTTGTCAAATGAGTCATAAGTTAATGATAAATAGCGGTTTACATTCATATTTAACAAGATGATTTTAATATTTTAAAACGTTTTGGTAACACCTTTTAGGCAGGATTTTCGTATATTCACTATTGCATTAATACAAGACAGGTATGAAACGAACGCTGATTGTGACGGTAATCAGTATTTCGAGTTTGAGTTTTGCTGTATATACGCAGGCCACGCATTCGCGAAAAGCTGACACAAATGTGACCGCCATGAAAACTGAAGTGAAGAAACAGGTGATTCCGTTTTTTCACATGGATTGAACAGATAACTTTTTTTGGCACAATTTTTTATAGATTGCGGTTAAATTCTTAAACCGCAAGTGAATTTGTTTACCAAATATTTTTGGATGATTGTTGCTGTTGCCTTGCTTTGTTTTCAGGCAAATGCGCAGAATAATAAACAGGCATCCATTGACAGGTTGAATAAAAAAAGTTGGGACATTCACCGCAAGGATCCCTCAAAAGCACTGGAGCTTGCCCGTGAAGCACTGTTACAGGCACAGCAAATCAACTATGCAACAGGTGAGGCCTATGCGCACAAAAACCTTGGTGTGCTTGACTGGATGAAGGGTGATTTTAACCTTGCAGCAAACCATTACAACAGGGCCCTTAAATTATTTATATATACGCATAATGACCAGGAAACCGGCCACATGTACAACTTGTTCGGGTTGAATTATGCTGAAACCGGCAACTATAAAAATGCCGTACGTGTTTACAACAAAGCCGTTGAAATTTACAGGCGTATACACGATACCGAGTCGGAGGCCAATACATTAACCAACCTTGGAATCATACATTACAATATTGGGAACTATACCGTTGCACTGGAGAGCTATTTCAAAGGACTAAAAATTTATGAAAAGGCGCGGGACAGGCACGCGCTTTCCAATACCTATAATAACATAGGACTTATTTATTCAGAACAAAAACGCTACAACAAGGCGCGTAATTATTACCACAAATCGTTGCGCATTGATGAAAGCCTGGATGATGTAAAAGGTGTTGCCGCTGCATGGAATAATTTAGGAACAAGTTATTTTCACGAACAAAAGTACGATAGCTCATTGCTATGTCACCGCAATGCATTGGCCTGCGCCCAAAAAATTGGCGATAAAAAAATCATATCGCATTCATTTATCAACATGGGGGGGATCTATACCAATAAAAAATTATTTGTTCAGGCTGACAGTTGCCTGAATTTGGCGCTTGAGCTTAAACGGCAAATAAGCGACATGCAGGGTGAGGCCCTGGTATGGTTAAACTTTGGCCGTTTACAATTGGCGCAACAGGAAACCGTAAAAGCCCTTGAAAGTTTTAAAGCCAGTTATGCACTGGCGCAAAAAACCGGTTCGGTAAAAATCATACGCGATGCGAGCCAGGCTTTATATGAAGTGTACACTATAATGGGGAATAAGGACGAAGCGCTGGTTTTTTATAAAAATTACCAATTGTACAAGGACAGCCTGGCCAATGCAACCATGCAAAATAAATTGTATGCTCTTGAAATGGCAAGGGAAGGGGAGAAAACCAGGGCAGAAATCGCACTCCTGCATACAGAAAAAACAATTGAGCGCAACCGCAAAATCACCTACGCCATTACTGCTGTGCTTGTATTGATGGCAGGGGCACTTATGGTAAGCAGGCAACGCATAAAAACCAGCAAGGAAAAACAACTGCGTGTAAGTGAAAAAGAAAAACACCGGTTGCAGCAGGAAAACCTGCGCATGGAAATTACCCAGCGCGAAACGGAACTTGCTTTTAACCGGCAGGAGCTTATGAATTATACCCGCATGCTTTTGGAAAAAAACCAGTTACTGGAAGAAATCACACGAAACCTGGAGGAACTGGACCTGTCGGTTAATGAATTAAAGGAACGCAACCGGGTTGACAAAATAGAAAAATTAACTGAAGCACGCATATTGACCGATGATGACTGGAACCGCTTCAAAAAATTGTTTGAAAAGGTTTTTCCCGGGTTTTTCATTAAATTAAAAGAGGCTTACCCCGGCATAACCGCAGCCGAAATAAGGTTAGCTGCCCTCATAAAATTAAAGCTCAACAGCCGCGAAATAGCTACTATGACGGGCGTGTCGGCCGAAAGCGTGAAAAAAACACGCCAGCGGATTCGCAAAAAAATGGGAATGGAAATGGAGGAGGATTTGGAGGAGGTAATTGGAAAGTTGTGAAACGTTGTGCGTTTTGCAAAACCGGCATTTACCATTGTTAACCAGCTTTTGTACCCTGAAAACTTATAAAACCCTCATGCAGGAAAGCATTTAAGCAAGTCCTGTATCTGAGTTTATAAACATAACAAAATAGTAATTTACATTTGTTTTGCAATATGCATGGTTTATTCCGGTTGTGAAAGGGACAAAATAAATAGCTTGTTTTAAGTGGGCATTTTAGGTTAATGGTTTTTTCATCCTGTGGGGTCAAAATTATAATTCCAC
>DASPJQ010000575.1:0-4593 GCA_035628535.1 Flavobacteriales bacterium
GATTGTGAACGTGGCGAGTGAATGCGGTTTAACTCCCCAGTATGAAAACCTTGAAAAACTGTATAAGGAATACGGTGGTGATAAGTTTACGATCATTGGTTTTCCCTGTAATGATTTTGGGGCACAGGAACCAGGCACCAATGAAGAAATCAAAACATTTTGCTCAAAAAATTATGGGGTCACGTTTCGCCTCATGGACAAAGTAAAAGTGCTGGGTGATGAGAAGTGCGAATTGTATAAGTGGTTAACATCAAAAGAAGAAAACGGGGTAGAGGAGAGTGTGGTAAAATGGAATTTCCAAAAATACCTTGTTGACGAGAACGGGAAATTTGTAAAAATGGTCTCGCCAAAAGTGTTGCCTGATGATAAAGAAATTATTGATTGGATCAAAGGCTGAAAATTGCAAGATTAATTAACCAACGTAACGGGATCCCGTTATTAGAATAAAACGATTACGGTGAGGGCATTAGAATTCTATGTTTGAAAGATTAAATTTTTCCCGGTTAAAAAAGCGTAAATCAATGTAATATACAAGTAAGCACCAAATCCATTCTCATTTATAACTTCACCAACCATTGGCTTTGCATGCGGTGGTGTTAGGTCAAAAGACCCCCACAGTAACCAAGAGCAAATAATAATTAATTGTTTCCCGCATAAAAAGCTTATCTTTATAAGAGCAACCTTTACACTTGGAACCTTTTTCTGACATGCTTTACCTTGGCCATGTATTTTGGCGCGTGTATCTTATTGATTCCCGCAGCCATTTTTATGTTCTTTGGGTTGTACAATAAAGCTGGGCTTACGCTTGCAATTGGTGGTGCCTGCCTCATCGGCTCAATAATGCTCTTTCTTGTAACCAATAAGTTTTATGAACAACCAAATCTCGTTTTTCCATGGGAAGCTGAGGAACAAATTTTTGCTGACTCAGGTAAACGTCAGCAAATGGAAAAACCACAACAAGACACAACGCGCTTCAGGTTGAATGCGGGCGAATTTAATGTGGTTATACACGACTTTACGGCAGTTCAAACACACCAGGAAGCCGATACGCTTTTCATAGATGCGGATCCAGGCATTGAATTTGACCGGCAAAGAATGGAACTTAAATCGTCCGAACTGAATAACCTTGAGATTGAAACTTGTTTTGAGACAGGCATCATAATAAGTGCTGATGGTCCGCACTGCGACCTGTATGAATGGAAACACAATTATTCACCCTATAAAAGGCTGCTGAAAAACCAGGGCGGTTGCTACCTGGGGCCGCATTATGTTAAAGAAGAATATAAAAAATACACCATTCAGGCCACGGTTGAGGAACCAAAGGCTTATGTTGACAAACATTGTGGGGTACAATACATACAAGCGATAAATGACATTAGGGAGGTTGGCCAGGCACCGTCCTATATTACCATTATGCGTGTTTTTTTCAGGCTTTCTGGAACAAATAACACGGGGGTGAAGCGCTCTAAAATACTTTGTTTCCGCATATTTTCAGGATGCTGACAAACCGTAAAAAAACTATATTTATCCTATCGAAACAACGGCCGTATTTTATAATAAAAAACCAATCGTTATAGGCTTGCTTATAGTGGTTTCAGGCATGGCGCTTGGTACATTGTTATTGGTGTGGGTATTGCCGCAGGATAATACGTTTTCAGCACTCATGGCAATTTTTATAGGAACTTTACTTTTTGGCGGACTTTATTCCCTTATTTTTTCGTTCATAAAAATCCTGCGCAGGCGTCCCGTGTTGCTCATTGATGAGCATGGTTTTTCAGAATTACTGGAGTTGGAACCGGTAGGGCGTATACCGTGGGGCTATGTGTCGTCTTGTCAGCTCATGAATTCTAAAACCGGTAAAACCCTGGCCGTATATTTAAAGGATTATGATTTTGTACTCGGTAAATTTCAGGGTTACGAGCGTATGCACATGACCAGGGCCCTTTCATTTTACGGCACGTTTATTTTTATTCCCTGTAAAAATTTAAGCATTAGGCCCAAGGAACTGTTTACGTTGTTTGATGACCGTATCTATAATCCTGATGGGAACCGCGCCCCTCAAAACCTTGAATGAACACGCGAACAATGAAATTCATTACTTTTGTCCAAGTTACATGAAAAAGCTGCTTTTGATACTGGTTCCTTTAATGCTTATATCCTGCCTTGGTAAAAACAAAATGCAGGCAAAAGTGCTTGAACAGGCTGATGAATTCGGTAATTTTCTCAAACGTAAGCAATATGACAAGCACATCGCAAAAATGGCTTATTTTGTTTATGCCAATGAGGAAGAAAAGGAGCAGTTAAAGGAAAACCTCAAGGCCAACGACAAATACAACGAGCAGCGTGATTCAGACCTTACCAAAGTGACCAGCCTGCTTAATTCTGAAATTTACGAAAACAACGGGTACTATCAATGCATCGTAAAACAGGTGCGCTCATATACCAACAATTTTACAACGGTTAATTCCAACTTTTATTTGCTTGCCATTAGCAAAAACGGTGAGGATTGGAAATTTGCCGATATTACCGGGCTGAATATTGAAATCGTTCGAGCTGTTTTCAAGGAAATGCATCCTGATTTGACTGTAGCGCTTGATGAAAGTGATAAAGTTACTCCCTGATTCAATCACTGTCGGCATAGTTTTGCCACCAATGCGTAAAACGCCTGCACAAAACCCATCCAATTATTAAAAAACATAAAAAAACAACGTTCTGGATGCCAATTTTCCAACCTGAATTATAAATATAAAAGCCGACCAGAAAAACTGACAGTATTGTCAAAATAAAGACTAAAAAGAGTAGTCCGGCTGCAACAAAAGGAGGTGGGCCCTTGCGTCCGTATTTTTTACGGGCCGTCTTAAAATCGAACATTTCTTCGTTACCAAGCGAAAGGCTTCTGGCCGTATCATTTAATATGGAAGCCGGCTTATTTTTATTTGCTTCGTTGTTTTTTTGATTCAAACTGGAATCGGCCTTTACAAGCTTGTTCTCAGCGTTAAGTGTTGGTGCAGCTTGCTGTTTAACAGTATCGGTTTTTTGCAGTTTTGAACCAGATTGGGAGTCTGCATTCTCACGTTCATGGCCAATGCGCATGTTGAAATAACGCCTTGAAGTGCTGCAAGAAGTTAACATCAACACCATAAAACAAGCAAGGACCTTGAAATGGATGAACATTGGCGGGCTTATTGGTTAAGCCAAAATATCCATCACCCTGTTAAAGTGAGTCAACGAAACCTAAAGAATGTTATGTTCAAGGTGTATTTTATAAAAATTAACAGCTGTTTATTTATCCCTGAACAAGGTCACGCAGCCGTGCTGGTCATACATTTTCTCATCAAAGCCTGTAGCCTTTACAATGTAATAATAAGTCCCGTCAGTTACATTTTTTCCATCCATGTCTTTTCCATCCCAGCCTTTGTTTTGGTCATTGCTTTCAAACATGAGCTGCCCCCACCGGTTAAATATTTTAATACTGAATTCTTTCAGGTTGATCCAGGTGGTTATGAAAGTGTCATTCACACCGTCACCATTCGGGCTGAAAACATTGTACACCTCCAGGGCCGATGGTAAAATAACCTCGATATTAACGGTTGCCGTGTCAGCACAAACACCGTTGAGGACATACAACGTAATGGTATATATTCCCTCATCAACGTATGTTCCTGAGGCGTTAGTCGTAAATACCGTATCAATAACCAGGTCCCAAACATATCCCGTTGCCCCCGAACTGGTATTGGTGAATAGCACATTGAGTGGCGACAAACCGACCTGTGGTGTTGCGGTAAATGAAGCAAGCACCGGTGCGGGGCTGTCAACCGTTATTGTATTATTGTCAGTGCACCCGTCAGCATTGGTAACCGTAACGGTATAACCCCCCGGTTCAAGTCCGCTAAAATTCCCGGTTGCATTGGTAGCGCTTTCAGGTCCTGTTATAGAGTAAGTGTAAGGACCTGTTCCGCTTGCAACCGCCAGTATAATTCCATCATTGTATCCGTAACAGGTCTCGGCTGTAGGAACCGTCATGAGGTTCGCATCGCTGATAATTAGCGTTTCTGTATCGGTATTGCCACACGGTGCAGGAGTTGTGTATGTAATGGTGTATGTACCTGCGCTTACTGTTGAAGGATCAACTGCACCGGTTGATGAATTAATGCAGGTTCCGCAGGTTGCACTCCAAACACCACCCGTTGACGCGGCTGTAAAATTAAACGGTCCTGAATCCTGGCATTTGACACCAACCGGATTAATGGTTGCATCCAGGTAAGGCAACACATCAATATTTTCCGTATCGGTGCCTGTGCAACCGCCACTGGTAACAGCATACGTTGCCACAAATGTTCCTGCCCCTGATACCGATGGGTTAAAAACCCCGGTTGACGAATTGATGCAGGTACCGCATGTGGCGCTCCAGCTTCCTCCCGGTGTTGCTGCCGTGAGCGTATAAGCTATCATGTTATCGCAAAGCAATGTGGTAGTTGTAATGCTGGCATTGGGCACAGGTAAAACCGTTATAGTTTCATTGTCACTTGCCGAACAGGGTGCCGAAAAACTGTGCGTAATGGTATAAGTTCCTGCACCAGCTATAGCAGGATT
>DASPJQ010000576.1:0-10892 GCA_035628535.1 Flavobacteriales bacterium
GGCTGCGCCAAGGGCATTGGCCAGCTCTTCAACCATGCCCCAGTTTTCAGGACCTTTTAATCCCCGGCCGGCCGAAACAACCAGGTCAGCTTCGGGTAAACTAATGGTGCCTTCGTTCTTTTTTTGAGAAACAACTTTTACTTTTTGCTCACCCGTATCGGCCGCAAAATTTTCAACAGTTGCCGTTTGTGCCGACTTAACAGGCGCAAGCGCATTGGGTGATACAGTAATCACTTTTTTGGGAGTCAATAATTCAATTTCACCATAGGCTTTCCCCGAAAACATGTTTACTTTAACGGTAAAACCGCCTTCGGTATTGGGATAAGCAACAGCGCTTGTGGCAATGCCGCATTCAAGGCGTGCCGCTACGCGCGGAGCAACCGCACGGCCGGTCAAATCGTGTGAAAAAACAATCACATCGGCATTTTCCTTTTCAACCGCCTTCAATACCAGTTTGGCAATTTGGCCGGTGTCAGCACTGGTTAACGATTTATTCACCAAAACTTTATTGGCACCGTATTCCCCTAAGGAAGCCAATGCATCATCACCTGTATTGCCATATGTAACGGCAATGGTTTGTTTACCCAGTTTAGCGGCCAATTGGTGCGCGTATGAAACAACTTCAAAACCCGATTTGGATATTTTCCCGTTGTTGGATTCTAAAAAAGCAAGAACAGACATAAAGTTTAATTTTTTGTTTTGGTCTTAAATAGCGAAATTTCAAATAATGAAATGTTTGGGTTAACCGTATACATTTTTCTATTTAAAATTTCCATATTTGAAATTCTTCGTTTATTTTCTTAAATAACCTTGGCTTCATTGTGCAGCAACTCAATAAGCTGCCCGGCATTATCAGCTGGGATCATTTTAACGGCCGATTTAGCCGGAGGCATACTGAATTTTTTTACAGCATTTGTTTTTGTTACAGAAACAGCAGCAACAGTTGCAAGCGGTTTTGTACGTGCAGCCATAATGCCGCGCATATTCGGTATGCGTTGTTCGGCCATTCCTTTTGCAGCACTGATTACAAGAGGTAAACTGCATTCCAATACTTCTGTTCCGCCTTGTATGTCGGTTTCAACCGTTGCTTTTCCATTGGCTACGTCCAGTTTGGTTGCCAATGAAACATAGGGCAGGTTCAGCAATTCGGCAACCATGGCGCCAACCTGCGAACCGTTGTAATTAATGGTTTCTTTCCCGCAAAGGATCAGATCAAAATTTTTGTCTTTGGCGTATTCAGCAATTTGTTTGGCAACAAAAAAACCATCGGTAGGTTCTGCATCAACGCGCACACCGTCAGTCGCACCAATAGCAAAGGCTTTGCGAATGATTTGTTCATCGGCTGCCGGTCCTACGGTAATGGTTGTTACGGTTCCACCCTGTGCTTCGGTCAATTCCAATGCGCGAACCAATGCATACCATTCATCATACGGATTAATTATATACTGAACATTGGCTTCGTTGAATTTTGTGTCGTTATCGGCAAAGGCAATCTTGGTAGTTGTATCGGGCGCTTTGCTGACGCACACCAGTATTTTAAGACTCATGAAATAAAAATTAAGGGTAGCAAATTTAATGAAATATGCCGCCTGAAAGACAAAAAAAATGATAACAGAGCTGTTGTAAGATATAATGCTCATTTACAGCAGTTATCAATGGCAAAAAAACAACGGATGTTAGCGAATAATCAATATTTTTTTATCCAGTTCGGGTGTGTCAATGCCCTGGCTGAACAGCCACGCGTTAACGCCCGGCCGGTCGTTGAAATGTACATTAAAATGCCGCGGGTCAACTACGGTGCTGTAACCGTTGAGCGTGGGTATGCGGTTTTGCAGTGCGCTCATCATACCGTCAATCTGCGCGTTGATTTCGTTGAAGTTTTCCTTGCTGATATGATATGGTTTGAGCACCACAAATGCTTCAGGTTTTGTTTTGCAACCGGCAATGGCTTTATTTACATAATCATTGTTGTGTTGCGCATGTTCAATGGTGTCAAACTTAAGGGTACCGGCCACCATGAAATGTTCGAAGCACACGCCAAAAACAAGTACACTGGTTATCCATTTCCTTTTTACGGTGGTTAATTCAACGCGGTTGATCATCCAGGCAACCAGCATGCCCATGAAAAAAAGTTCCAACAAAATAATGCGGTTCATGGCCTTTAAATGACTGAATGACTTTATTTCCATAAAATAGCGATAAATGGAATATTTGCCTGCGGCCGATGTAAGCAAGAGTGCGCCTGAAAGCGTGATGCCGCAAAGTATAAAAAACAAATTGGTAAAATTTTGTTTACGGTATTTCCATAAAAAGTAAGCCGATGCGAAAACAAGGGCCAGTGAAATAAAACCGATAAAAAACGAATGCATCCAATAAACTTCTGTATGCTGTTTGGTTGCTTCAAACATGAATGCATAAAAAAATGTTCCGGGATGTGGCATCAGGTAACTGTACGGATGCGGTACGGTGGGTTCAATACTGTCATAGGTGAAATGATGCGCAAAATGTTCCAGCTTCAGGTACGGTTTTAGAAGCGGAATCATAAACAGCGCCAATGCTGCAATAGAAGCAAGGACGCAATAAATGTTTTTTTTGGTAAAAAAAGATTTAACGGACGGTTTGAAAAACAACGAGGCAAAAAAGAAAACGGCAAGAATTAATACAGTGAACATACCGTAATACAATGAACAATAAAATACATGAATAAGGCTTAACGTAAAGTAAAGAATATTCAACTCTTTTTTTACGAACAGGATTTTATAAAAGAAATAAATCACCAACGGAAAAGTAAACTTGCATAGCGTTTGAATATGGTGCACCGATCCAAGTACCGGCATGGAAAACGTAAACAAAAATGCCCCGGCTGAACTGGCTGCAACATTCAAACCAAGTTTACGCGCTACATTGTAAAAAACAAAAAAGTTCAGTGCAAAAAGGCAAAACACCCACCACTGGAAACTACGTGTTTCGTTCAACCCGATTAACCGAAAGGGCACATACAACCAAAAAGAGCCCAGGTGATTGTCGCTGCCGGCCAGCATATTTTTTTGGGGATAAAAAAACGGAAGGTCCCACAGGTTTTCCTGGTTTCCTATAAGCCATTGATAATCATGTTCAAGTATTACATTGTTGAAACGTGTATCGGCCAAATCACCGGGATACCGTTCAAAACCGGTACCAAAAAGGTCGCGGCCACAGTTGATTATGCCAAAGGTAAAAATCAACAGAGGAATTAAAAAATTGTATATTTTCACTCGCTGAAACACGCGTCCTAAACGGGACCAAATTACTTAAAAAAACAAGCGATGAGAGAAATACAGTTCAGGGAAGCCTTACGTGAGGCCATGACCGAGGAAATGCGCAGGGATGAGCGCGTATTTTTAATGGGTGAGGAAGTTGCCGAATACAATGGCGCGTACAAAGTAAGCCAGGGTATGCTGGATGAATTCGGCCCCAAACGCGTTATTGATACACCCATTGCCGAACTTGGTTTTGCAGGTATTGGTGTTGGAGCCGCCATGAACGGCTTGCGTCCTGTTGTTGAATTTATGACCTGGAATTTTGCCATTCTTGCAGCCGACCAAATTATTAATTCGGCCGCAAAAATGTTGCAGATGAGTGGCGGGCAATACAAAGTCCCCATTGTTTTTCGCGGTGGTAACGGTACAGCAGGACAATTGGCCGCAACCCATTCGCAAAGCTTTGAAGCCTTTTATGCACACGTTCCCGGGTTAAAGGTAATTACGCCTTCCAATCCCTATGATGCAAAAGGATTGCTGAAAGCAGCCATTCGCGATGACGATCCGGTTGTTTTCCTGGAAAGTGAAAAAATGTATGGCGATAAAGGCCCGGTTCCCGATGGAGAATACATTATCCCCATTGGGTTGGCCGATGTGAAACGCAAGGGAAAAGACTGTACCATCATTTCATTTGGAAAAATCATTAAAGTGGCTTATACCGCGGCCGAAGAACTGGCAAAAGAAGGCATAGAAGTTGAAATTATTGATTTGCGTACCATTCGTCCCATTGACTACCCAACCATTATTGAATCGGTAAAGAAAACAAACCGCTGCGTGGTTGTGGAGGAAAGCTGGCCGCTTGCAAGCATTTCATCGGAACTGGCCTACTGGATACAGCGTTACGCATTTGATTATTTGGATGCGCCTGTTTACCGTGTAACGCAAAGCGATACACCATTTGCATTTTCGCCTACATTAATTGCTGAAGCATCTCCAAACCCGGAACGTGTGATCAAGGCTGTTAAGGCGAGTTTATATAAGCTTTAAAAAAAATTGACAATTAACAATGATCAATTATCAATGAGGAACCTAAGGTTCAAGGTCAAATTGATAATTGTAAATGATCATTGATAATTAAATGGAGACCCCCGTAATCATAAGCATCGTTTCTTCATCTGCCATTGTAATCAGTGCCGTATTTGCGGGTATTCAATTACGCTATGTGCAAAAACAACGGGCACGTGATGCTGAAATGTTGCTGGTGCGTTCGTTTCAAACACCCGATTTCATGAAAGCCATGAGCTTTGTAATGGGGATGCCCGATAACCTCTCCAAAAAAGAAATTCTTGATCTTGCGGGTCATGAGAAAGGACTTGTTTTGCTTTGGCTTGGGACATGGGAAGGTTTGGGTGTAATGGTTTATCGCCATGAAATAAGTTTGTCAACCCTTGACGATTATTTCAGCGGCCCCATTATTATTTCCTGGAAGAAATTGCAGCGTTATGTTGAAGACGACCGCAAGGATTTGCAACGCGATACCATGCATGAATGGTTTCAATGGCTGGCCGAACGCATGTTTGAAAGGGAAAGCAAAAGTCCTGCACGGCCCGCGCATATTGATAAAAAAGACTGGAAAGAAAGACCACGGATTATTTAAACGAATAAGGCCAATTCCGCTAAGCGCTAATTTGCTTTTTAGTTACAGATCGCAAAGTTTTTCCTGCAAAGGAAATAATAATTATCTGCGTTGACCAGCGAACTAAAGTTGCTGACACAAAATCAATAAGGATAACTGTAAATCTGTGGCTGATAGTTACTGCCTTTCTTTGTTATACATTGTTCCCTTCCGCACAAAAACATGTTCAATATAGAACAAATGTTGCTGAAAAGCGAAATCGGGTTCGGGGCAAATTAGTTTCAAATTTTTTTTAAGTTTTTTTAAGAACCTGTCCGAAAAAGAACAGCTGAATTTATCCGCTGGTCCAATTGAATTTTTTACCTCTGAAAATGTAATTTTTTATTTGTCCGGAATGGAACATACCTGTTCATATTTACAAAAAATCAATCCGGGTTTTCATTTATCACATCTACATCGCTTTAAAAAGAAAAGACCTGGTTCAATCGGTATGTCTTTTGCGCCTGTGTTGTTACCACTCCGTGTTTTACTTAAAAGCATGGAGAAAAAAGCAAACGACATTAAAACTAGTAATATGAAAAAATTATACACGATGGCTGCGGGGCTTTTGATAGGTTACGCAGTTTGTGCGCAATCGGGCTCGGTTGTATTTACCAGCTCAGGAACATTTACTGTTCCGGCAGGTGTTACCAGTATCACCATTGAAGTGATAGGTGCTGGAGGGAACGGTGGAATAGATGGTGGCGGAGGCGGAGGCGGAGGCGGTTATGCCCGCGGTACATTTTCAGTTACACCAGGCGCCAACCTCAATGTTCATGTGGGTCTTCATGGTGTGAGTTCGGTAGTTGGAACAACCTATGTTTCCACCCTTATTTCTGCCAGTGGTGGAATGAATGGTGCAGACGGAGGATCGGGTATTACTGAAGGCGGGGCTCCAGGCACCGGCTCAGGCGGATCCATCAATAATACAGGTGGAGCCGGAGGCTTTGGCACTGATGGATATTTTGGAGGTGGAGGAGGAGGAGCAGCCGGTAATATAAGCAACGGTGCAATGGGCGGCAGTACCATGCCCTATGCAGGTTCATGCCTTACACCAGGAGGCAATCCCGGGTCGGCCGGGGGCGGACAGGCAGGTACAGGAGGAAAAGGAGCAGGCTATACCGATGATTCCTGCACTGTGAATGATCCTGCAACACCGGGTACTGATTACGGAGGCGGTGGGGGCGGTGGCAATGGCAATGGAAGCCCCAATACAGAAGGTACTGACGGGTTGTGCATTATTTCATGGTGCGTGATTGATTTATCGACATCCGTTTCAGGTGCAACCGTTACATCAACCAACACCAGTGCCGATTCGTACCAATGGTTTGATTGTTCAACGCAAATGCCCATTGCTGGCGAAACCGGTGCAAGTTATACAGCATCCATTGATGGTGATTACGCGGTAATTATCACCGAAGGAAGCTGTAGCGATACTTCGGACTGCGTAAGTGTTATTGGCGTTAGTACCAGCGATCCTGAAGGGTTCAATAACTTTTCAGTTTACCCGAATCCGTTTACCGGTTCAATCAACCTGGGTATTGTAAATGGCGAGGTTGATTTCCAATTGTTGAATTCGTTCGGTCAATTGGTATGGAGCGGGAAACAAATTGATAAAACCGATTTTTCTTTTCTGCCAAATGATGTATATGTTCTTAAAGCAATTGGCGAAAATGGTGTTGCTACAGTAAAGCTCCTGAAGAATTAAAAAGTTAGTATATAAACGCAAATAGCTGGCAAATAGGAGTATATTTTACGGTTGGAACCATATTTCGTTAGGTTTTAATGATTAATTTGTTGCCGTTAAACCATAGTGACAAATGTCATGAGCAAGCAACAAAAAAAACACTGGGAAACCATTTACACGAGTAAGCAACCCAATGAAGTAAGCTGGACGCAGAACATACCAAAAACATCTCTTTATTTTATTCACCAGGCCAACTTGCCAAAAGAAGCTTCCATTATTGATGTTGGAGGAGGTGACAGTAAACTGGTGGACTTTTTGCTTGATGAAGGTTTTGAAGACGTAACCGTTTTGGATATAAGTGAGCAGGCCCTTACACGCGCTAAAAACCGCCTCGGCACAAAAGGAGAAAAAGTAAAATGGGTGGTGTGTGACATTACAGAATTTACTCCCCAAAAACAGTTTGATTTCTGGCACGACCGGGCAGCTTTCCATTTTCTTACAACCGAAACGCAAATAGGCAAATACCTTTCTATTGCACGCGGGTCGGTAAAGGAAAACGGTACGGTTACCATTGGTACGTTTAGCGCCAACGGCCCAAAAAAATGCAGCGGACTGGAAATAAAACAGTATAGTGAAGAAGCGTTGATCGCTGAACTGGGGAATGGGTTCAGGAAAATTAAATGCATAACCGAAGACCACACCACACCGTTTAACACTGTTCAGAATTTTTTGTTTTGCAGTTTTAGGCGTTCATCAAATTAATTCCTGATCATGAAAATATTAATTATTCTCAACGAACGACCTGCAGCCGATGAGAAGGCTTACAACGCCATCAGAATTGCCGCTCAAATCCAAAAAGACGATTCAGCCAACCAGGTGTTTATTTATTTGATTGCCGATGGTGTTTATTGTGCCCTTGCAAATGCAGAAGGGATGAAAGGGACATTGAATGTAGAGGAAATGCTTTCAGGCGTTGTTCAAAGCGGTGGAACCGTCAAAATGTGCACCTCATGCGGAGAGTCCAGGGAATTGATAAATAAGCAGCTGATTAAAGGGGCCGAATGGACAAATCTGAAAACACTTACTGACTGGATTGCAGAATGCGATAAAGTAATTAATTACTGATAATTGACGCGGGATTCAATACAACCGTTTAATCACTTTGTTGGTCTTCACAAGTATTTTTCCTTTGGCATTCCATGTAATTTCAGTTTGTTTGTGGCAATCACATTCTGTTTTTAAATGGAACCTTTTAACACCTGTACTATCGTATTGGTTTAATTGGTACAACGCTTCGCGGCAGGGATAGTCCAACCCGTTGTGGTGCGCTATTTTTGTTTCATAGCGCAGTTTGCCGTTCCTGAAATATTCGCGCACGGTTGTTGTTTCCTCGTAAAAATTTTCATGCAGTTCAAAATCCTTGTTTTTGCGGATCACAACCTGGGTTATGGTTTTGACTTTTCCGTCCGAAAATTTTTCAACCGTGCTTTTGGTCGATTTGGACATGCGCAATTCGCCACAACCGGTGAGCAATATCCCTATAACAAGAATTCGGTACAATGCGTTTTTTTTGTAATTTACGCATTATTTGGCAATGAAGTATTTTATATTCAATATTTACCCTGAACTAACGTTCAGGACCAGCAGGAGTGGAGGCAGCGGAGGTCAGCATGTAAACAAAACCGAGAGTAAGGTTGAGGTGATTTTCAATATACTTGACTCGGCTATACTGGATAATGATACCAAGCAGCGCTTGGTACAACGGCTGGGCAAAAAACTTATCGCAGGTGCATTGACTGTGTATGCCCAGGAATCGCGTTCACAGGCTGCAAATAAAGAAGCGGCCGTAAAAAAACTATTCAACATACTGGATAAAGCGCTTATCCCAGCTGTAAAACGTAAAAAATCAAAACCGTCAAAAGCAGCACTTCAAAAACGTAAGGAAAATAAAAAAAGGCAATCGGAAAAAAAACAGTCGAGAAAAAAAATATTTTAATTAGCAGATTAGCAAACGAGTATTGGAGTGGAAATCAAATGCCGCGAAGCCTGGTAAATTAAAAGCAATTATTGGTTTGATAATTCTTTGCTTGGATAAATGTCATTCGCTAATCTGCTAACCGGCTAATTTCCGGATTCTTTTTCTCCAACTCCACCTCAAAAATCCACGGCCATAATTTACCTGTCACATAAATTTTATTGGTTGCGGCATCGTATGCAATACCATTCAATACATCGGCACCGTTCATTTTTTCTTCGGGCGTTAGCAGGCCTTCCAGGTTAATGCGCCCTTTCACCTCACCGGTTTTCGGATCAATGCGCACAATATTGTCGCTTTGGTATACATTGGCCCAGATTTCACCGCTGATGTATTCCAATTCATTTAACAGGCTTACGCATGACGAATTATCGGCCACCTGCAATTTTCGACTGAGCGAAAATGTTTCAGGGTCATAAAAATACAAGGTTGACGTTCCATCACTCAGGATTAAATGACTACCGTCATAACACAAGCCCCAGCCCTCGGTAGTATAATTAAACTCTTTAATGAGTTTGAAGGTGTTTTTGTCATATACAAATCCTTTGCGGTTTTGCCAGCTCAACTGATAGGCTTTGTTGCCCACAATGGCAACGCCTTCGCCAAATACCGTGTTGTCCAGTTTCTGGCTCCGCTCAATTTTATTGTTTTTAAAATCCACATACCGTATTTCAGAACGACCGTTTTGACCGGTTCCTTCATACATCATTCCGTTTTCAAAAACCAGCCCCTGCGTGTAAGCGTTAACATCGTGTGGAAATTTATTTATGACCCGGTAACCGTATTCATGGGGCGCGTTTTTGGCAACCAGCATGATTTCAATTTCAATGGTCTCAACCATGCTGTCTTTCAAAGTGGTTTCTGATTTGAGTTTATGCCAGCAAAGTCCAAGCGTATCAGTTGGTAATTCAAAGGTAGTTTCCTTTTTTCCGCCTTTGTCAATATAGAGCGGATTCCCGTCCAGTGAAATGTCCACGCGTACAACCGATTTTCCCCCGTCAGAAAAAACAATTTTAAACGGTATCTTATCGCCCTGGACGTAGGTGCCGCCATTATCGGGGCTCTGGAAATCGGAAACATAGGAAACAGGGGGTTCGTTAATTTCACCATTTTCTGTTTTCTCGCCATTGCATGAATTAAACACCAGGATAAATACGAACAAACCAATCAGCGCAATTGCGCCAATACGCATTACATTTTTTTTCATCACAAATTGTTTAATACTTCCATCACATAATTGCGTTTGCGTATAGAAACCGGAACGTTTGAACCATCAGTAAGCACAAGGTATCCGCCATCGCCTTTAATGAATTCCTTAATGCAGCGCGTATTGATCAGGTGTGACTGATGCACACGGGCAAAACCGCTGTCTTCGAGCATTTCTTCAAAATCCTTGAGGGTGCGTGTGACCATCATTTTTGATTTGTCGTTAAAATAAAAGCAGGTATAATTCACATCAGCCTCGCAACGCACAATGTTTTTAATGTCAACCACCACAATTTTTTCCTGGGTATGCAACGCAATACGCTCAAACTGCTTTTGTTTTTTACCATGATCAACCAACAATTCAAGCGAGTCCTTAACGGGTTTGGTTTTGGTTGCGCGTTCAATGGCCGCCCTCAATTGGTTTGCGTCTATGGGCTTTAAAAGATAATCGACTGCAGCATGTTTAAACGCCTTGATGGCATGCGCATCGCTGGCAGTAGTAAAGATGATTGCAAAATTTACCTTGCCAAGCAATTCAAGCAAATCAAACCCATCACCATCATTCAGCTGAACGTCTAAAAACACCAGGTCAGGTTCCAGCTGCTTGATTTTTTTGGCGGCCTCCACCACGCTGGGGGCTTCACCAATTATATCAATGGCAGGCGAATAGGCCTCAATGGCACCTTTTAAAAATTCCCGTGCCTGTTCCGAGTCATCAACAATTAATGCGCGCATTTGCATATCCTAAAATAACATATTTTTGATAAGCGTATGAAGAAAAACTTTAGTCTTGTTGTCATGGGTTTGTTAACGGGTGTTGCAAACCTTTGCGGGCAAAAAAAAGGTGTGGCCCCCACCTGGCCTGGGATGCCTTACAGCTATGTAAAAGTATACCTGTATAACCTCGATAACCAGCTTATGGGTCGTTATCAACCGGTTAAAAACGGTAAGCTGGATCCAACCGTGGTGGGCAGCGGTCAGCGGCTCACCGAGCCGCAGGCAACGGAGCTGCTTACCATACTGAATGGTGATACCCGCGTGTTAAACGAT
>DASPJQ010000577.1:0-22445 GCA_035628535.1 Flavobacteriales bacterium
TTGACCATCCCTATTTCCAGCGCCTGCGCAGAATAAGGCAGTTAGGCATGAGTCATTTGGTCTACCCGGGTGCATTGCATACGCGTTTCCATCATGCCATGGGTGCAATGCATTTAATGACCCTGGCCATTGATATTTTGCGCAGCAAGGGCCATAAAATTACCGGTGAAGAGGCCACCGGTGTTACCATTGCTATTTTATTGCACGATATCGGGCACGGACCGTTTTCACACGCCCTGGAACATACCCTTGTTGACGGGGTGCACCACGAGGAAATAAGCAGCCTGTTCATGGAAGCGCTGAACAGTGAATTTGGTGGAAAACTAACCATGGCCATAAACATTTTCAACAATAAATATAAAAAAAAGTTTTTGCACCAGCTGGTAAGCAGCCAGCTTGATATGGACCGGCTGGATTATTTGAAGCGCGATAGTTTTTTTACAGGCGTATCAGAAGGCGTGGTGAGCAGCGACCGTATTTTAAAAATGCTGGATGTGCGCAACGATGAGCTGGTGATAGAGGAAAAAGGCATTTACAGCATTGAGAAATTTATTGTGGCGCGCAGGCTCATGTACTGGCAGGTGTATTTGCACAAAACCGTGGTTGCGGCCGAAAATTTACTGATCAATATTTTAAAACGCGCAAAAGAGCTTGCCAAAAAGGACAAAGATTTATTCGGGACACCGGCACTGCGTTATTTCCTGTATAAAAAATTAACCTTGAAGGATTTTAAAAAAAGCGCTGAACCCCTCAGGCAATTCGCCTTGCTGGACGATAACGATGTTGTAAGCGCCATTAAGGTGTGGTGTGATCACAAGGACAAAGTATTGTCAAAACTGTGCCATGCGTTTATGAACCGTAATTTATATAAAATAGAAATTTCGAATAAACCGTTTGCTGCCGATAAAGTGGCCAGGCTTGAAAAAGACTTAATGAAAAAATATAAACTGAACAAGGAGGAGGTAAACTATTTTGTGATCAGGGCCGAAATGGTAAACAACGCCTATAACCCCATGCATGACCACATCAATATTTTATACAGGAGCGGTAAAATAATGGATATAACAGAAGCGAGTGATAATTTTAACATTGCTGCGCTCGCAAGACCAGTTAAAAAATTTGCATTGGGATATTTTAGGGAGAAGTAGTTTGAGGTTTGAGGTTTGAGGTTTGAGGTTTGAGGTTTGAGGTTTGAGGTTTGAGGTTTGAGGTTTGAGGTTTGAGGTTTGAGGTTTGAATAAGAATGTAAAATTAAAAAAAATAATACGATTATGGCAACGATTAAGCGATTTGAAGATTTAGAAGTATGGCAGGCAGCCCGGAAGCAATGCATTGACATAGAAAAATTATTGGTAGAAGTTTTATGTCAAAGAAATCAACGGTTAAAAGACCAATTACAAGGCTCTTCAGGGTCAGTGATGGATAATATAGCTGAAGGATTTGAAAAGGAGAACCGGAAAGAGTTTATTAATTTTTTATTTCATGCCAAGGCTTCCGCTGGTGAAATGCGTTCCCAGTTAATTCGTGTTTCAGATTTTGGTTACTTCAATAAAAGCATCGTAGAACCGTTAATTGTAAAATCCGAAACTTTGTCGCGGCAAATTTGGGCATTTATTGTATATTTAAAAGGCACAAATATGGAAGGCATGCGGCATGTTTCCGAACCCGACCAATTTTATGCTGGCAATAATATTGAACCCGGCCATGAACTTTAAGATTTAAGTCGCACTCACGCCTGATCCCGGAAATTATTTTCACCGCATTCACATTCGCACCCATACTCACCCCAATCTCAAATTTCAAAATATGAATAAATTAGAAATTAACTTCGACAAAAAGAAAATGCGGTTTTCAATAATCGCTATGGTTGTATTGTGCATTGGCTTTGCCATATTGTCCTACCTGTGTTACATACAGGGATGGAATGCCTTCATGGGCAATTTGTTTTGGCAGGCTGTTTTGGTTACGGCTACACTCATGTTTGCGTTGGGCGCCATGTTTATGGCCAAACGGGCTGCCAATCCGCTTCCGGCACTCATTCTTGATGATGAAGGAATAATTGATAATGCCGGCCTCATAAGGGGTGCAAAACACCTGTGGAGTAACATCGAACGCATTGAACAGCGTAACGTTTACGGTTCAACGCTTATACTTGTGTATTTAAAAGACCCGCATGCGTTCATTGATGCACAAAGCGGCATCAAAAAGAAAATGCTGACATCAACCTATAACCAGCAGGGAACACCGGTGAGCATTCCGGGAAAAGCATTAGAAGGCGCTGCAGGTGATTTACTGAAACTGCTGCGGAGCTATCTTGAAAAATCAAGTGTACCTGGCGCGGCATCCTGAAAAAAGATTGCTCAATCAATATCCCCTATTCCAAACCGGTTATTTACTTTCAGGAAAGCAAAAACTGCAGTTTTGATAACACCGTCTGACGTATAGTCAACATACACCAGGTGCCAAACGCCTTCCGATTCCTCCTCGGTTTTGTACCGGGTAATTTTATAACCAGGGTCCTTGCAAACGCTCGTGTGTACACGGTAACAAATGCTTTCCACCTCGCTCATCTCGCGTTTGTTTTTCGGGTTTGTAAAATCTTTCCATTTACGCTTCGTGTCACTGCCACGGTAAATAACAAAGGCAGCGGCTTTTTTGAAATAACCGCTGTTTTTTTCGGGTTTTTCACGGCTTATTTTTTTACATAATCCAAGGAATTCGGTAAGGGATTTCACCGCTTTGGCCGAGTCGGTAGCGGGTGCGGTACCAGCATGTGTCCACTTAACCATAAGCAGTGCAAGCAACGATAAAAAAGTTATTTTCATGGTATTATGTATTGAGCGTTCAAGTTAAACAATTATGGACTATAGTGCACAGGCAGTATAAAAAAATTACTACCTTACACTAAATAATCTGTTTATGGCAAAAACAAACTGGGCTGAGGCCATGAAACCTCTCATTAAAAAATACAAAGGAAAACCACATCCGCTTGAATACAAAAACCTGTACCAGCTCGTGGTCATGGTGGTACTTTCAGCACAGGACAGTGACAAAAACATCAATTCGCTGGCGCCAGCTTTATTCAAGGCCTTTCCCGACATGAAATCGTTGGCCGGGGCAGATGCCGAAGCATTGTATCCGTTCATCAGCAAAGTGCGTAATTTCGGCAACAAAACAAAATGGCTGCTGGAAATGGCCAACCAGATCAAAACCGATAAGAATATCCCCACAACCATGGAAGAGCTTACGGCTTTACCAGGCATCGGGCGCAAATCGGCCAATGTAATCATGCGTGAAGCCGGTGTAAAACCCGAAGGCGTAATTTGCGACCTGCACGTGATTCGCGTGGCACCACGTTTAGGCATTGCAAGCGGCACCGATCCCAAAAAAATTGAAAAACAAATCATGGAAGCCCTGCCGCAAAAGGACTGGGGCGAGGCAGGCATGGCCATTTCATTTTTAGGAAGGGAAATTTGCCGGCCAACCAACCCGAAACACAGCGAATGTGTGATGAACGGGGTGTGTGAATATTATAAGTCATTAAAAAAGAAATAAATTTCAAATCAGAAACCAGCAATCAACAATCAGAAAAAGGTCGAATTTCGGGTTTTGAAGAATTTTTCATATTTCTGATTTGAATAAAAATATGGCTCAGTCACCAAATTTAAATCGTGTCATTTTCGCTTCCTCAGCGGGGACCGTTATTGAATGGTACGATTTTTATATTTTCGGAAGCCTTGCAACCATCATCTCCACGCAATTTTTTCCCAAGGAAAACCCAGCGGCCGCCTTTCTGGCAACGCTGGCGGCATTTGGCGTTGGATTTGTCATTCGTCCGTTCGGGGCCATTGTGTTCGGCCGTTTAGGCGACCTTGTTGGGCGCAAACACACCTTTTTACTCACGCTGCTCATCATGGGTGGGTCAACCTGCGCCATTGGTTTGATTCCCGGCTATGGAACAATTGGCGTTCTCGCACCCGTTCTTGTTTTTTTGTTGCGCGCGTTGCAGGGTCTTGCGCTCGGTGGCGAGTACGGTGGTGCTGCAACCTACGTGGCCGAACATTCGCCCCAGGGTAAACGCGGCTTTTATACAAGTTTTATACAAACCACCGCTACATTGGGTTTGTTTATATCCATCGGGGTCATTTTACTGTGCAGGATCTTACTGGGCGAAGAAAAATTCAACGATTGGGGATGGCGCGTGCCGTTTCTGCTTTCATCGGTCCTTGTTATATTTTCGTATATCATTCGCAAACGCATGGATGAGTCACCTGAATTCGTGCAATTGAAGAAAGAACAAAAAACATCTAAAAATCCACTTAAGGAAAGTTTCGGTCAATGGAGCAATTTAAAATGGGTGTTGATTGCATTGTTTGGGGCAACGGCCGGGCAAGGCGTTGTTTGGTATACCGGGCAATTTTACGCCATGAACTTTTGCAAGAATGCCCTTCATGTTGATGCCGCCCAGGTGGAAAAAATGTTGCTGGTCGTTTTATTGCTGGGCACCCCGCTGTTTATTGTGTTTGCAAAACTCAGTGATAAATGGGGCAGGAAATGGATCATGCTTACGGGCATTGGGTTGGCTGCGTTGAGTTATTATCCTGTTTATATTGGCATGGCCGCGCAGGCCGATTATAAAACCATGCTGGGCCAGGAACAACCGGCCATGACATATGAAAAAAATGCATCGGGTGAAATCATCAGCCGCACTTTTTCATTCAGTAACGGTACGGTGGCTACGGAAATCATGAATGCTGACAAACCTGTTACAAAAATCACGCTGGGAACATCCAATTTATTTGTGCTTGGGTTATTGGTTTTTGTTCAATTGGTTTTTGTGACCATGGCCTACGGACCCATAGCCGCATTCCTGGTTGAGTTGTTTCCCGCAAAAATACGTTATACAAGCATGTCGTTGCCGTACCATATCGGTAACGGTGTATTTGGCGGTTTGACTCCGCTAATTGCCGAAAGCCTTGTTTTAAAAACAGGGAATATGTTTGCAGGGTTGTATTACCCAATAACAGTTGCAGCCTTAACGGTAATTGTTGGCGCTGTTTTTATCCGCAACCGTACCGAATAATTTTTTTTTCAGGATAAAAAAACTGCACAAACAGGCTTTTTTCCGGGTCGTTCTTCCTTGTTAAAATTCGCCAAAAAACTGTTAAAAGCAAAATCAGATTATTTCGTAGTGCATTCAAAATAAGGGAATTTAAAAGCAATTTCGGTTTGCCGCCTGAATTTAACAAAGCAATGCCTGAACCGGTGTGAACGTTTGCACATACTGTGTGTATCACTAGTACTGAACAACCTTAAAAACCCAGGACTATGAACCGTTCAATGTTACTTTTTTCAGCGGTATGTTTATCAGGTGTTGCCTTTGCCGGGCTCCCGACCTATAAACCGGTGCCGTTTACTTTCAACGCAGGCCAGGTGGTGCTTACCGAAGCACAAAAAAACGCTGTTGACAGTATTTATTCGCACCTTGCTGCTGGCGATAATGTATACCTGACACTCCTTAACCCGGACGAAGAAAATTTAAAAGAAACCGAAAAATCGGCACTTACCTATAAACGTGCCGAAGCCATTATCAACTTTTGCCGCAATAAAAAAATCCCTTCAAACGAATATTTTGCTGAGATCGTGCCGGGCAATATGCCCAATAAAATACGTACAGGCGACCTTGCCCTGAGTTCAAACCGCAATTACATGCTTAATTCGCGCACGGCAATTGTATTTTGCCCGAAAGAAAAAGTGGCTACAACCAATGCGTCCATCAACTTTAATGCTGTTAAACCAGCCGAAATACAAACGTTCACGGTTGATGCCAAGGCCCCGGTTGATTTGACCTTAAAGTCGGGTACAAAAATAGAAATTGCTGCGGGTGACCTGGTTTTGCCCAACGGGAAAGCGCCTGTTGAACCGGTTAACATTGCCGTTTCGGAGTATAAAGATGTTGACGCTATGATCATGCACATGATGACCACAACCTGCCACGGAAAGAATTTACAGAGTGGCGGCATGTGGAACATTTCGGCTACCAGCGGTGGTCAACCGTTGGTGATGAAGGCCGGCAAAAAATACCACATCAAGGTGGCCAATGACTCGCCTGTAAAAAACATGCAGGTGTTTACCGGTGAAATGAAAAACGGCATGCTGGATTGGAAATTGCAAAATGATGATAAGGTAACAGCTGGTTCGGCCATGATGGGTGGAAATGTAAATGCAGCAGAAACGAGAGGGGCATACTGGAATCCGGCCAACGAATTGAATAGTGACAGTCCAAACATCGCTGTGGTCAACGGAGCAATACCAGCATATAATAACACCCAGGTAAATAATAACTTTAGCAACCGTTCCCGTAATATCAATAAAAAAAACAAAAGGTATTATCCCAATTCAAAAATTAATATCTCGGAAGATTTTACAAGCACGCGCGAATGGACCAAAGAAGAAAAAGAACAAATAGAAGCGGCCCAAACGCGCATGCAAAACATTTACGATTTGGAACTAAACGACATGGGATGGATCAATTGCGATGCGTTTTATGAAGTGGAGCGCCTGGCAAACGTAGTGGTGACCGGTGAAGTGGACATGAAAACAACGGCCATGCTCGTGTACCCTGGCCGCAAGTCGGTTTTACCCGGTTATTTCTGCACTGATGGGAACAGTGCCAAATTTGACAACATTGCGGCCGATGAGCAAGCCATGCTGGTGGTATTTGTACAAACCGGGAAAGGCGATGAAATTAAAAAGTTCACAAAAATGATTGTACCGGGCAAACAAAAAAATGTTGTGGTGAACATGGAAAAAGGAAGCATGGCCAGCCTTCAGGCCGAAATTAAAGGCAAGTTATCAGATATTTAAAACAGGATAAGTAAAATGCACAACATAAATATGTAATGGATTTTAACGTTTATAAACAGTATATTTAACCAAAAACAAGCACTATGGTACCGTTTAAATTATTTTTTTCTACTTCATTTGTTGCAGTAACCGCATCTGCTATTGCGGGTGCAGGGGGCATCACTCCGAAAAAAATTTCGCAAACCATGGCATTCCCGGTCAACCCCGGAAGCACTACGTTAACCGATGCGCAAATGCGTTTTGCCGACAGCATGTTCAATGTCATTGTTCCTGGCGAAGCGTTGTATTTTACATTGCTTGATAAAAGCGAGGAGGGCCTGGAGGACACGAAACGTTCAGAAATAACGTTCAAACGGGCCGAGGCCTTATTGCAATATTGCCGTGACCGCAAGTACTCACCGCTGGAATACTATGCTGAAATCACACCAACGCTGGCCCCACGCAAAGTGCGCACCATTGACTTGTCATTGTCATCATTTAAGTTTTATGCTCATGGAAGGTCATTAACAGGCATGATATTTTGCCCGTTGGAACATGTTGCTACTTCTGCAACAACCGTTAATTTCAACGCGGGTGTTGCTGCCGATGAGCAGGTATTCAAATTCAACCCGGCCGACCCGATTGATGTTTCGTTAACTTCGGGGACCAAAATAACCATTCCCGCTTCAAGCCTGATGTACCCTGACGGAAAACCCGTTCTGGACCCGGTTGATGTAAAGGTGGCTGAATACCTGGAAATGGACGCTATTGTTATGAAAATGATGACCACCACAAGCGGAGGCAAACATTTGCAAACCGGGGGTATGTGGCACATTGATGTTTCGTGTAAAGGACAACCCGTTGTGATGAAACCGGGGCACGATTACCACATACAGGTTGCAAACAACAATACGGTAAAAGACATGAAAGTGTTTACAGGAGTCATGAAAAACGGGTTGCTTGACTGGCAACTGCAAAAAGACGATGAAGTAATTGCCGGTAATGTGGATGTGAACGGTACTATTAACGCTGCCATTCCCGATGTTAAGAATACTGTGGACAAAAGGCAGCTTCAGATTAACGGGAATATAAATGTTAATACTGATAATTTAAACCGCAATGTCACTGTAAACGAATCATGGAACAACAACGCCAACTTTGACCCTGAGGCGGTTCGCAAATACGCAGAAATGCGCCAGCGCAGGGAACAGGCCGTATACGATTTGAAGTTGAACGATTTTGGTTGGATCAACTGCGATGCGTTTGACCCTTCGACCCAAATTATGGTTGATGTGCTGGTACGTGGCGATGTTTCAGAAAAAACCACCGCTATGCTGGTGTACCCAAAACGCAGGTCAGTATTGCCAGGTTATGTTTGTGAAGACAAAACCAGCATTAAATTTACCAGTGTTGCTGCTGATGAAACAGCCATGTTGGTAGTGTTTACCGAAACTGAAGACAAAGGCATGGTAATGAAATATGCGCACATGATTACGCCAGGCAAAAATAAAAGCGTTGATGTAAAAGCCAGCAAAGGTACCATGGCCGATTTGCAAAAGGAGATTAAGACGGGCATGGCAGATATATAGGATTTAAGATTTAGAAATTTAAAGATTTAAAAATTACACTATTGAATTTTTAAATCTTTAAATTTTTGAATAATCATCGTGGCCTGAACAGGTTTATTACTCCCTGTAAGTAATTTCCCTCTTCACAAAGTACTTCCGCGTTTTGCTGTTGCGCGCGGTGTTTACTTCGCATAATGCAAAACTGTTCCAGTTGCCTTTAACATCATACGTGTAACTGTATTCGTAACGGCTTACAAGTTTGTTGTTCACATAATTTTCAATTTTACTGATAAGGCCGGTTGAATCGTAACTGCAAAGGGTATGGTCTTTACGCGAACTTATTTTAACAACCCTGTTGTCTTTCCATTTGAAATTGGTGGAGTCAATGCGTATGAGGCCAATGTCGCTGTACTGGTAATGCCTGTACTGGATCAACCTGTTTTCGTTATCATAAACCCAAAAATCAACCGGGCGTTTTTTCCGGTCGGTTGTAATAACCTGGTTTTGCCCCTCAATTACATTTACCTTGATGGTATCGTTGTTAAGATAAATTTTATCGTTAAAAACAGTTGCCGAACCGTTCTCATGCGGAAAACCCCTTGACGCGTACATTTCAACCTGGTTTATGCCCGCGTCTTCATTGGTAAAAAAACTAAACAGGACAATGTCTTCTTCACCCGGTTTAGCGCTTCTTTTTTTGACTATACCTCCGCTTTTACTGATGCTTACCACCAATTCCTGGAGCGGTCTTTTCTTATATCCTTCGTACAATAAAAAATGCATGGATGAAATAGTGCCCCTGGCTTGTTGCGCGCAGTAAAGAATGTTGCGGGAGTCGGCATAAATTGCCGAAAAATCATCGTCAACCGTACTGTTTGTTGTTTTTGCGGCTTCAAGGTACGGGATACGCATTTTTTCATCGTAACTCATGGGAAAAGGGGTAAACGGTATGGTACCGCAATACAAGCCTTCATAACCCAATAAATTCGGTTCAAGCCAGGATGTGAAATAACCGGTACTGTGCACAACCGTTTGCGCATGCAGGCATGGGGCTAAAAGCCATACTAAAACGATTAAAATACGAGAGGTCATCGGTTCAAGCGCCAAAAATACTACAATCACTCTTCACAAATACAAGACTCCTGTTTCTTTTTATTAACGGTGAGCCGTTTAATTATCTAAGCCCTTTGATGTCTTTGATGAACCTGAAAATTATCTCTTCTTCAGAACGTGTGCTGGGAGGATAAGCCGCAGCAACTTTGAATAAAATATCGGTAAAGTCCCACTTTAATTTTGAATTGAGTTTATGCGAGCCCAGTTTTATTGCATCAATTCCCCATTTATAACTGTGTTCAAAATCCATGTGTTCTTTTTCCAGCAATTGAAAAATTATGTCGGCATAACCATAATCGGTATCAATTTTAGTGAATTCATCAGTAAGCATGTCATGTAATTTTTCACGCTCCTGCCGCTGTATTTTTCCATCGGCCTGCGCTACGGCATATGCAACCTGGCCTAAACCGTAAAAAAGGTGTTGTTTTGCATCCATGTTTATTTTACGTAGAACTACGCAACATAGATACCAGTGTACGGCCACGCTTACCGGTTGGCATTGCTAATCATTCAACGTTCAGCATCTTATAAAAACGGGCATTTTTTTAATGCAACATATTCGGCAATATGTATAAATACTTACCTTCAAACCCACATGAAACGCGTTTTTTTATTTCTCGTTTTAGGAAGTATGTGCAGTGCTTTATCAGCACAACTGCATTTTAATCCGTTATTCCAGTACCTGCCTGCTGAAAAATTCGGTGCCAATGAAGTGTATAGCCAATGCTGGGACCAACAGGGACAGTTGTGGATGGCTTCAAACAAGGGCATCATTTGTTACAATGGATATACTTCACGCGTACATGCTGCTGGTAAAAACAACAAAGCAACCATTCTTTCCAACCAGGTGCAATCCATGTTCATTGATTCGCGCAACCGCATGTGGATTTCATATGTTGATGTAATGGGGCTTACCCGTTTTGATATTGGCAGTGGGCGCTTCAGGCATTTTTTGCCCGATTCGCTTGATAAAAACAGTATGCCCAATGTACCGGTGGTTCGGTTGGTTGAAGACCGTAAAAACCGTTTATGGGCCTTAACCTGGGAGGGCGGTCTTATACGGATAGACCCTGACAAAGGTCCCGTAAAAAAATACGTGCCTGATTTTGATAAGCCGGCTGATGTGCATCGCATACCTTTTCATCGCGTAAAAGGCATGGCTGAACTTAACGATGGAAGGTTCCTGATGGGTTTTTTTGGTGAAAGCCGTAAAGAAGCGATGCCTTGTTTTTTTGACCCCGAAAAAGAAACATTTGTTCCTTTTGATGCCGAAGGTTATGCAAATGAGAACCAAAAGGAAAAAGAACGTATACTGGCCGCACTCACCATTGTTAATTTTATTTATATTGACCCCACAGGCAATTACTGGTTTGGCACCTATAGCGGCCTCCTTTTCTTTGATCGCAAAAACAATACCTGCAGGCGTATTTCAGGGCGCGAGTTTGATAATAAAACAGGCAACCTTGATAATGCCAAAGGCTATGTTGTGGATGAAAACCGGTTATGGGTTACAACTCCTAATAAAGGCGTACTGGTGGTTGATATGGACACCAAAAAAACCACCTACCTGCGCCATTCAACGCAAACAGCCGGCAGCATAGCTGACAACCGCATTCGCAGCTGTAAAAAAGACCCTGATGGAAATATATGGGTAGCAACAGGTGATGGAGGCTTTAGCATTTACTGCCCCGTTCAGCAGCAATTCACCATTTTACCCTGGAGTGAAATGGATTTGGAATACTCGTTCCAGTCGGAACAAACGGTACCGGTAAACCAATTACTGGTGCGCAATAAAAACCAGATTTACCTTTCCAACGAAAACGGTATAAGCGTTTATGATCCGGAAGAGCATTTGCTTAAAGAAAAAATTATTATAAAAAGCGATTTTTTCAAGCGCAACGGAAAGGCGGAAAAGGAACTGACCCGTATTGAAAATTTTAAATTTATTGACGACCATCGCCTTTTCATGATCCATGGCAATACGCCCAAGATGTACGACTTTCAAACCAAAAAATTGTACAAGGGAATTTTGAACGATACCGGTGAGCACATCCATTGGCAGCGCCACATTCTTTTCAGGCATGACCCGAAACAGTCCGGGTTGTATACATTCCGCCAATGGCCCAACCGTATTTTTGAATATGACGTTTCAACCAATGAACTGAAGCTAGTAACACGCCTGGGATCGCAGGAAAAGAAAGAATGGAATGAGGCCGTAAAATTATCGGATAGCTATTCAATTTTGCTTCCATCCGGTAAGTGGATGCTCCCGGCCTTCACGGGAAATACACCAAGCCCCACCAACCACTTTTTTATTTATGATCCCAGTACAAAAAAATCGGTTTTGTTCGGCCCTGCCCGAAGCGAAAAGTATTTTCCCGACAGCACCATTAATAATGTACACCTTGATCCCGATAAAAATGTATGGGTCCTGACCGAAAACGGAATTTACCGTTTTGATGAAAAAACAGGTAAAAGCGAATACTGGAATAAAAAACTGGGACTTGGCAGCATGTCGGCAAAAGCCATGATCACCGATAAAAAAGGGATCCGCTGGGTCATATCGGAAAAAAAAGTGGTGCGGTGGAACCCGCAAACAAATGCGGTTTATACATTCAATAAAGAAATGGGCATGCCCGATGGAAGCGTGTTGCCAGCCGTGGCGCAAATGGATGAAGTTGGAAAAATTTATGTGGCCACCATGAACGGAGTATTGCTTTTTGATCCTGAAAAATTGCAGGTGCCCCTTACAAAACCCAAATTGGGCGTGTCGCGTTTGATTATACGCGAAGATACCTTAACCGGGATTAAATTCAGCCGGTTCCGGGAAGGTAAAATGCAATTTGAATGGAACCAGAATTTCCTGAACGTTGAATTGTACACAAGCCAGGTTTTTGCTCCTGCACCGCACCGCTTTTATTACCGCCTTATCGGACTTGATTCAGCCTGGCAGGACAATGGTGTTTCAAACCTTGTACGCTATTCCAATTTACCCGATGGTAATTTTACGCTGGAAGTTAAAATTAAAAACGTTTACGGTATAGAAAGCGAAATTATGCGTATACCGTTTACCATACAAAAACCTTTTTGGAAAACCTGGTGGTTTTACCTGCTGGCAGGCGCCCTGTTAATTGTAATGGTTACCGTGTATATACGTTACAGGGAACGTGTACACCGCAAGCGGCAGGAAATGCTGGAGCGTAAAGTGCAGGAACGTACGGCCGAAGTAGTGGAAAAAGCAAAAGAAATTTCGCATCAAAAAGACATCATTGAAGAAAAAAACAAGGAGCTGACCGATTCCATTCATTATGCCGAACGCATACAGCGCTCAATATTGCCCGATGAAAAAACATTGAAGAAAAACCTGCCGAAGCATTTTGTTTTGTTCAAACCAAAAGACATTGTAAGCGGTGATTTTTACTGGCATACCAAACAAAAAGATTCGTTGCTGTGGGCCGTGGTTGATTGTACAGGGCATGGTGTACCGGGCGGGTTCATGAGTATGTTGGGGGCGGGTTTGTTGAACCAGATCGTGAACGAAGAGTTGAAATTGCAGCCCGATATTATTTTGAATGAATTGCGCGACCGGGTGATTGTTGCATTAAAGCAAACCGGTATAGCTGGCGAAAACCGCGATGGAATGGATTTAACGCTTTGCCGGTATATCCCTTCTGAAAGAAAGATACAGTTTGCCGGTGCCAATAACCCACTATACGTATTGCGTAAAGGCGAGTTGATTGAATTGCAACCCGACAAGCAGCCTATTGGCATTTACGTGGGTGAAAAAAAGAATTTTACAATCAAGGAAATGGAAGTGCAGCCTGACGATGTCATTTATATGACCTCTGACGGGTATGCCGACCAGTTTGGCGGTGACAAGGGCAAAAAATTCAAGACTTCTAATTTTGAAAAACTCATTAAGATGGTTGGCAACGATAGCGTTGACGAACAATTGAAGCGCATTGAAGAAACATTTACAGCCTGGAAAAGGGATTATGAACAGTTGGACGATGTGTGTGTGATGGGAGTGAAGGTTTGAGGTTAATGTAGGTGCGATTTAAAAAAAACCGTAATAAAATGGCATTGCCTTCCTCAAAGCCGAATGGCGAAAACTGGCAATAGCAACTACCCGTACGCTTATTTGGTTTTACTGCCCCAGGGCCTGAAATAATAGTTGATGAAAAGGCCGCAGTAATTTCCACGGTTGGTAAATGTATGGTTGTAGGTTTTACCGTCAAGGGTATAGGTTACATCCGTTGTTGCAAGGCTGCTCAGGCCGCCATTCAGCATTAAACCGAAACTCAACATGGCACCACGTTTATATACTTTTTCAATACCGCCCATTAAGTGACCATGTACCCGTGTAAAAGCAGGTGAATGATAATTTGTGGAAAGGCTAACGGTTGTATTGTCTTCTGCGGTAGCAGTTCCTTCTGTTGAGCCGCTTGTTTGGCCACTCATTACAGTTGAAAACCCGCCTCCAACAAACCAACGCCAGTTGCGGCAGTTTAAATTCGTGTTATAGATTATGGAAGCCGGTATGTTTACAACACCGCTGGATACGCTTGCACCAATCCATTGGCTGTCCTCATTGAGCAATGAATAGTCCTGTGCAAGTGCGAAATTAAACCCAATTGATGAAAATCCAAAACCGGTTTGAAAACTCCAGTGCGGGCAAAGCGTTTTGCGCGCAACAAAACCCAACGATCCCGTTCCAAAATCATCGTGATGAAAATTGGCATGTGCATCGGCCATTCCACCGCTGTAATACGAATGGTTGCCAAGTGAAGCACCGGATATTCCAAGTGACCATGAACTTTGTGCATGCACACCGCTTGCGGCAACCAGGGCAATTGAAAAAATAAACAGTTTTTTCATTGTAGTTAGTTTTACCAAATATAGTAAAAAACGCATACAACTTCAGCCGGCAATGGAATTTTCATGTTAATTAATTATCATTTTAACGTTCTTATTTTCAATTGCCGTAGACCCGGCATGCGGTTTTAAAGTGCGTTTTTAACTTTTCCATTTCTGAAGGAAGCTTTTTTCCTTAAGGCTTTTCGTTTTTTTCAAAGTCCGCTATTTTTTTGTATTGAAGCAACCTTTTTCAATTTTTTGCATCTTTGTACCGGATTTGCACCTCTAATTTTGTCAAACCAAACCATTAAAATACGGAGGAACAAACTATGTTAGTGAGTAAATTACATATCAATTCAATGCGGGACTATCAAGGCCGGTCTTTCACCGCCCGCTGCCCCCGATAGCTTCTGGGAGGAATTATTTTATTCTTTGTAGTTTAAAAATCAACAGCCGGAAGTAAAATCCAGACCGGATTTCTCTGTCCTTCCAAATTATTGCGTCAGTGTCATTGCTGTTTGCCTTATCATTTGTTGTCTTTTGCCAAAACAATGATCAAAAAAATAAACACGTGAAGCGCTTAAGCATGGAGTTTAAGAGAAACAGAATTACACAGAGTATGTTTGATTATTTTCGTTGTGAAAACTCAAAACAATGGAAAAAATAAATTAAAAAGACTTATACAAAACCAATTGCCAGCTAAACAATTAGCTAACGGGAATGGCAGCCCAAAAAATGTATAACGGAAAAATAAATTTTATGAA
Source organism: Flavobacteriales bacterium (assembly GCA_035628535.1). Lineage (GTDB taxonomy): Bacteria > Bacteroidota > Bacteroidia > Flavobacteriales_D > UBA2798 > DASPJQ01. The sequence continues at coordinate 15,149 of DASPJQ010000577.1, forward strand.
TAACACAGGAACACATATAACCGATATGACCATGGTGCCAAAAGGGACCATTGAACCACCGTAAGGGGAATAAAAGAGCAGGCACGGCCTGTTTTTTAATTTTATAACAGCAATATGTATTTGTGTTTAAAATAAACGTTTTGCATTGAAGAAAGTTGTTTTATTTGTGTCATTTCAATACAATTTTTGCTTGTATGTTTATGCATTTTGTTGTTTGCACAGCTTTATCCTATCTTAGCACAACAGATGAACAAAACGGATAGTTACAGGATATTGGCTTTGTTGTTTGTAACGGTATTTTGGTCAAGGGCAGGTGCACAAACTGCAGGCCCTAACAGTGCCGGAACAATTACAGCAACGGCTTGCATGTTTACAGGTTCGGGAGCCAATTACACCCCGGCAGCCAATGCGGCCACCTCAAACAACATGTATGCAACAGTGCTGCATTGCGGTTGCTGCGATCAGCACACAAATTGTTTGCGTTTCACCAATTTCGGTTTTTCAATTCCTGCAACTTCGGTTATAACCGGCATAACCGTTGAAGTTGAAAAAAAAGCCGATTTCGGTTCATATGTTGAAGACAACGGTATGGCCTTGCTCAAAGGCGGTGTTGAAGTAGGTAACAATTATTCAATGTACGGTGTTGCATGGCCGTATACCGACACCTATGTGAGTTATGGCGGTTGCACCGATTTATGGGGCGAAACATGGACCCCGGCCGATATTAACGCTGCTAATTTCGGTTTTGAAATGACATCCATTGATTACAGTTGTGCTGGTGATGTTATTTCCTACGTTGATCATGTGCGCATAACCATTTGTTACAATTCCACGCTGCCGGTTGAATTAAGCCGGTTTGATGCAAAAAAAGAAAACAACGGTGTTAAACTGGAATGGGAAGTATTTGCCGAAAACAATTGCCAGGCGTTTACCATTGAGCATTCGGTTGACGGAGTGAACTATAATTTATTTGCCACTGTTCCGGCAAAAGGCATCATGGGCCAAACAACCTCTTATTCGTTGCTGGACCAAAGCCCATTTCCCGGGGTGAATTATTACCGGCTGTGGTTACTGGACCATGATGGTAACCTGCGGGGCATTGAGCCGGTTGTTGTAAATTTTGACGGCATATCAGTGTTCGATTTCAAACCGTTTTGGGATGATAACACACTTGTTTTATGGTCAGCGTGCGAAGGGAACTATCCTGTACAGGTAACGGTTTATAACCTGGCAGGTGAACAGGTTTTTACTGCTGAAAGCGCGGTTTGCAGCGGTACGCATGCACTGCGTTTTACTGTTCCGGAAATTCCCAGGGGCATTTACGGTTTATCAGTATCGGCAGCAGGAAAAACGACCCACAGAGCCAAAATTTTCAAAGCAAACTAAAAATTGCATGCAACCTGTACGGATTACCGGTGTGCTTTGAAGATGGAAATGTACATGTGGTTCGGTAGAATTTCCGGAGTTGCCGCATAAACCCCAACAATTGTCCTTGTTTTACAGTGTTGCCCAACAGGATAAATTTGCTATAAAAAATGAAGTTTTGCTTTTTGAATCCGCTCAAAAACGGTTTTAAAGTTTCCCAACATTCAAACCTCACATCCTGACGACTGCAACGTATACAGCGGTGTCAGCATCTTGACAAGCCTTGCTTCGTCAAGACCTCGAACTTCAACCCTCGAATTTTCAAACTTTAATATAACGGGGGCGCAGCCACTACGTTGTTGCTGACTTTTGTATAATGAGTACTAAAACAGGTGATGAAAAACTCATTTTAAGGCTGCGCCATGTGTCCCGTATATATTAAAAAAAGAACGTTATTGAAAGCAATGTATGTTATTCAAACAATTGACTGCCCGAAGTTGTTAAGGCCTTCACATTGATTTTCCCTTTTTGTATCTGCAATTTCCCTTCTTCGCCAACAATGACCTGGCCGGCCTTCCTGACCTTTATATCGCCCATGGATGCAAGCAAATCAAAACTCAACTCGTCCATTACATGTGCCAGCTGCATTTTAATGTCGCCATATGTAGCGCTCAGATCCATACCTGTATTCACTTTAATGTTCTTTCCCTTGATATTACCTGAAACGGCACTGATGCGTATATCACCCACACAGTCGTTTGTGGTTACGTTCCCATAGCTTGATTGGATGCGAATATCACCCGTCAATCCTTCAACGTGCACATCGCCTGATGTAGACATTGAAAGCAGGTTGCCTTTTACATTTTTTATATGCTGCTGCCCGTACCCTGAATGGATATCAAGGTTTCCTTCGCCATCTTCAACACGCACATCGCCCGACTGCACCTTGAGTTTGACAGGAACTTTAACGCCTTTTAACCCAACATTGCCGTAATTGCTTTTTATGTTGCATTCTTTTCCGCTGGCATCCGCCATACCGGTTATGCTTATATCACCCGATGTGGACTCAATGTCCATTGAATTCATATGGCTTACAACCGAAATATCGCCATAATTGCTATGGATGTTTGTTTTGCCTTTGCAGGATGTAAGAGTAATATCACCCGATTGCGACTCGAGTTCAATTTCATGACCTAATTCGGCAAGTGCAATGTCGCCATAGGAACTCTTGACCTTGCAGGTTTTGCCATTAAAACCGCTCATGTCAATGTCACCGCTTTCATTGGTAATTTCTGCATCGGTTACAGCAGGAACTTCCATGGTAATGTTGGCGTCAATGTTGAGCATGCCAATCACGTGTATGTCGCCTTTTTCTTCGTTTTCAATCCATATCTTAAGTATTTCGCCTGATTTTTCGCACCGTACTTTGTATTCAGGGCGGTTTGTTACGACCCCCTTTGTTTCAATTAAAATATCGCATTTGAGGCGCGTTGTTTCATCGGCACTGCGTGTAATTTTAAGGTCGCAAACGCCCGAGTTCACCACAATTTTTTTAATGCCGGCAAAACTTGTATCGCTAATGGTGTGCGATTCAGTTTTGGTTTCACCGTCTTTATGTTTGTCTTTTTTGGCTTTGGTTGTATTGCACGGTGCTGGTGGTGCCGGTGGCGAAGGAGGTCCCGGTGGGGCCGGTGGTACAGGAGGAGCCGGATTTTTGTCGCGCTTGTTTTTTTTCTTTTCTTTTTTGTCATCGTCACCCGGTTCATTGTTTGCCTGCGAAGCGGCTTTGTCCTCGCTCATGCAAGCAATCACATCGTTCCCTGTTTTGTAGAACGGGTCCAGTTTGAAGAAGGTGGTTTTGTCCGGCTCCTTGAATATTTTCGGCTCAATGTTTCCAGTGTTTTCAGGTTGAGTTTTTGCAATGGTTTCGTGTTTGGTTGTATCAGTACCGGTAAACAAAGCAGGCTCATTGTAATGGGTTGTATTGGTTGAGGCGATTAATTTTTCATTTTCGGTGATCACCGTATTTTTTTCCTTCACAGGCGTTGCGGGCATTTGGGGATTGGTATGCATATTTTTTGACGTAAGCGCGTATATGCCCAAGCCGGTAGTGGCTGTCAGCACAATAGCGGTAATCCAGGTGAACACGCCTGTTTTTCCAATAGCGCCCTTTGTGAGCTTACCCAGCATTTCTTTTTCGCCCGGTATAACCAGGGCCCCTACAGGCGTAAGCCCGAAAGCAAGTTTTGCTTCCATTTCTATTAATTTTTGGGTTAATACATTGTTCTCATCCTGCTCCATCATGTATTGCTTGAGCAGCTCGCGCATTTCCCTGTCCTGTATTGAATTATAATCGCTCATACATTTTTTTTGTGATGGATTCTTTCAAACGCTGGTAATATACCTTCAACTGTTCTTCGGGTTTATCAATATAAACGGCAATTTCACTGTACGACCGTCCTTCGCTTCGCATGAGCAAAAGCATGCGTTGCCAATCTTCCATTTTCTCCAGTTCCTCGGTTAAGGCCACCAGTTTCGGGTTTACAGGTGCATCGCTTACCGGTTCACCGGCCTTGTTGTACATCTGGTCGGGCGAAACATCGCTTACTTTCAGGCTTTCATTTTTCGCTTTGTTGTCGCGGTAATGGTTGCGCAGGTAATTGATGAAAATTTTAAAAATAAACGCCCCGAATTTTTCTTCGTTTTCAAAGGTATAATTTTTGTATGTGTCAATTACTTTGTACAACGTTTTATACACCAGGTCCCAGGCCTGGTCTTCGTTTACATTCCAGTTGCGCAAGGCATAGGCATATAGTTTTTTACCGTATTGTTTATACAATCGGGCAACAAATTCGGGAGTGGTCAATCCCTCATTTTTATATATGTCGTTTTGTTTACTCACCGGGTTTGCCCAAATGAATTTAAGTCTTTTACAACCAGTATAACACGGTTTGGTAACAACATAAAACAGGATTGAAAATCAAGTGTATCGGTGAAATTGATGTCAAAAACGGACAGTTTTGGGGGGCCAATTTGGGAAAAGGGTTGTCAATTTTGGTTGAAATGCAATACCCTGTTAACTGTTAAGCAATGGACCACAGCGTGAAAGACTTTTGTACCGGTGGGGAATGTTTGTTGCGCACCAATAAAATAAAAGCAATTATGAAAACATTCATGATGGTATTGACAAGCTTGTACGTGATGGGGTATGCCTTACCAAAAAAAATCTCGGAAGATTATGCCGCATTAATTGGTGTTGACAAGGTGTATTGCGTAGCCTCAGCCGGAGGCCATAATGTTGTTATATGCGAAGGCAATACAATAACCGAAGACGTAACCCTGCAAAACGGAAAAATACTCAAACCTGATGGCACCATAGTAAGCAAAGACGGTACGCGTACGCAGATGCAACCCGGTGAATGCATTGGCAGCGATGGGAAAATGACCAGGCGGGGGAAAGATAAGAACCCGAAAACGAAGTATTAGTTTGGTTAATCGTTATTGGTATACCAGTATACCAGTATATCAATGAATCGGGTTGGTACGCTGATATACTGCAAAGATCAAAATAAAAAATCCCCGATTTACCAGGGATTTCTTAAATTTCTTTATTTATCAGAAAAAATGGAGTTGTTTCTATAAATAGGGATAGCTTGCAAACAGGTTATACATATCGGTAGAAGACTGTCCTGTATTGGGCAAATTCCACCACCATATGTGCATGGTCTCATTTGTTCCAAGGGCATCATACATTTCTTTAATGGTGTAACCATGGTTTACGTCATCGTCAACAATAGGACTTTCAAGTATGCCGGAACAATAATCACTGTCCTCATCGCGCAAATCCTGCAACATGCCATAGGGGAAATAAGTCTCTTCGGTTAGTTCTTCAGCCGTTAGGCCAATCCATGAATCGCGACACAGGTTTCCAAAAAGTACATTTGAGTGATGATCTTTACCATAAGTACGGTGCGTATATACTCTTCCCAGAAAAAAGGCCCAGGTTTCGATTAGCTGGCATCTGCGGTGATCAGAATCCTGGGCACCGGTACCGCTTAACGTGGTTTCGCCATAAGGATCGTTTGTGGAATTCCCAACTACGAATTCAATGTTGCGGGCCCATACGGGTGATCCACATGTTTTAAAATGGCATACATGACTCAACTCGTGATAATAAAGTTCACGCAGCTGATCGCTTTCGTTTTTCCATGTAATGGAAGTATAACCGATAATCATATCAGGTGCAATTCCGGCATAAATTGGCATGGCTAATGGATAAAGAAGTGTTCCGACAAAAGCAGAGAAAGAGGGATCTACCAACCCGGCCAACAGGGCATAATACCCTGCAACTCCCATTTTGTGCAACATGGGTGCGCTTCCTCCGCCAATTTCTTTACCTAACAATACCCTTAAACGAGTTTGAGCGCTACCATCGGCTGGAGGAGTAATTTCATCATTGTAGCAATATTGAGTAAATGTATTTAAGGAATTTAAAAAGGTTGCAGCCACATAATAAGACGAACTTGTGCTGTTTTTATCCGTAGACCGCCAATAAATCATGTCAAGGTTATTGATGTGTGTGCTACCAGTAAGATTAAAGAGGCCCAAGGGGTCGAAGTGAGTGTCAAACAAATTGTAATCGAGGCTCCGTACATCAGCCAACCAATTTTCAAAATATACGAAACCATGGGCTGAAGGCCAATAATCATGATCTATTTGAAAACACCCATGCTCATTGGTATACGCGCGCCTGCTGAAAAAAATGTTTCTGAAGGAAACACGAACATGCGCCAAAGGCTGCAAACCCCACCGCGTATCTTCAAGTTTTATACACCCGCTTGGTTTATCTTCATTATTCCATGAAAAACATCCGCAGGGTGAAGCCGCCAAACCCTCATCGCCTTCATCACCGTCAGAATATGGATTAATGGGGCGGGCTCCTGTAAATTGTTGGGCAACTATTATGTCACGGGTAAGGTCAATAATAGCCCGGTTTAAGTCGGGCTGGCTAATGTCTACAGGAGGCGCATCCGGAAGCAATTCTGCTATCTCTTCCTTGTATTCAACACCGGCAAGGTGAAAAGCTTCGCGTGTTGCCCTGGTTTCAAGCGGCAGCAGGCACAATTCCTCTTCAACTGTATATTCAACGCCTTCCGGTAGTACAATATCAATAGGCACAACTGCGTATAATACAGGAATATCATAAGGTTTTTTTCCCGGTTGTATATAATAATTTCCATCGTTCAGTATTTCATAGCCAAAAGGATAATTATACGATTCAATACCTGCATCATGTATAGCCATAATTTGTTCCATTGAATTCGGCACAAAGGTGATTTGCCTGTGCGTTACCGGCAAGTCATCAACATGATAACCCGGGTATGCAATATTCCATGCCTCCAGCATGCGCGATTTTTTATACGGATTTTCAAGTTTGTTTCCCAGTTCAATCAGCACTTGTTCATCGTCACCGGCCGGGCCTCCCCGCTGGATGGAGGTTGTATGTTGGGGTGATTTTGCACGTTGGAAAGCTTTTTCTTTACGACATGATTGCAGCTGGCTCAAAGCCAATAATGCAATTCCGACAATTATAATTTTTTTCTTCATGGTCGTTGGATTTATATCTGTTGATAAATAATGTTTTTTATTTAGTGATAATTAATTTTACTGTTTTATGTATGGTTTCCCTGCTTAAAACAACCAGGTAAATCCCCGATGCAAGCGTACTGGTATTAACAGTTACAATATTTTCTGTAATAGTTTGTTTACAAACTATATTACCGGTTGCATCAAGCAATGTCATGTTGCCACCTGTGAAATCTTCATTGCCTGTATTAATTATACTATTGCCGTTTGCGTTATACATGGTAGTTTGTGTTTGTGAAGGTATATGGACACTCCGCCTTTCTTCAGGAACGAACATTTCACAATC